>JAKADJ010000065.1 GCA_021820645.1 Bacillota bacterium | reverse complement strand
CCGATTTTTGGATATTATCGAACAGTTGCGGGGCCAGCATAGGCTTCCTCCGTTCCTTCATGCTGCGAATTCTGCCGCGGCGTTACGGTTTCCTGGCACGCATTTTAACCTGGTGCGGGTGGGGATTGCGCTCTATGGTGCGGACGCCACGATGCCATTGCAACCGACACTGAGCGTCGAGTCCCGCATTGTGTATCTTAAACGCGTGCCCGCTCATTTTCCAGTGGGGTATGCCCGCACCTACCATACTCCGTGTGCGATGCAGATTGCTTCGATTCCTGTGGGATACGCCGACGGGTATCGGAGAATTTTTTCTAATCGTAGTGCGGTTCTGATTCGGGGCCAACGCTATCCGGTGGTCGGGAGGGTGTCGATGGACCAAATCACGGTCGGGATTCCCGAGGAAGACTCCGTCGCGGTCGGCGATCGGGTGGTGTTATTAGGATCCGACCAAGACAAACACATTACTATATTTGAATGGGCCGAATGGGGTGAGACCATCCCGTACGAGATGTTATGCACAATCGGCGTCAGGGTTCCGCGGGTAATTTGTAAATCTTCGCATTGACACGCTTTTTTTGCGGAAGATATAATATCCCTGTGGGGGAAAGAGGTGGGCGCTTTGGAAGAAAACCGCCGTGTCATGGTGCGGCTCCCGTATCGATTGGTGGATGCTTTAGATCGGGTGGCGGGCGATGAAGGTCGTCACCGGAGCGAAGTCATTCGCGAAAGTGTTGAATTTTACTTAGCAGAGCAACGTCGCCAACAAATTCGGCAAGAGTTGATTCAAGGCTATCAAGAAATGGGTCATCTCAATGCGGCGATGGCGGAAGAGGCTTGGGACCTAGTGAGTTTTACTCGGGAGTAGCGGTGGCTGGAACGGATGTAGTAGTGCGCCGAGGCGACATTTTTTTTGCGGATTTATCCCCTGTAGTCGGATCGGAGCAGGGAGGCACTAGGCCTGTGCTGATCTTGCAGAACGATATTGGAAACCGGTATAGCCCGACCACTATTGTGTGTGCGGTAACCTCCCAAGTTTTGAAGACGAAGCTTCCGATTCATGTGGAAGTCAAGGCGGGGGAATCTCAATTGGATCGTGATTCAGTGATTTTACTCGAACAGGTTCGGACGATTGATAAACGGCGGTTGAAAGAACGCATTGCCCATCTGAGTCCGGAACTGATGGCTCGCGTCAACCAGGCAATTCTGCTGAGTCTGGGTGTGACGGAGGTCTAGCTCTTATGGTGAGCCCGATGGGCTCGCTTTTTGTATGGAGCCAAAGCCCCGATAATGGAGGAAGAGCGGTAGAATTGATCGTAGGTTTGGATTGCAAGGAGACGAAGCAGATGACACAACCATTGATTGGCATTTCGATGTCTCGCGAAGAAAAATCCGATATACCAGCAAGAGACTGGGTACGACGCACTTATATTGTGGCCATTATTGAGGCGGGTGGGATTCCGGTGTTACTGCCTAATGAACCGTCTTCATCGGAACTTTTAAGACAATGCCACGGCCTCTTACTCACCGGTGGTGGCGATTTTGATCCGGCTACCTTCGGCGCTGCCAACCAAGGGACCGAGATGGCTTCCGTGTCGACGGCCCGGGACACCACGGAACTGGGGCTGATCCGGGTGGCTGAGGAACTTAACATGCCGATTTTCGGGATCTGTCGCGGGCTACAGGCATTAACGGTGGCCGGGGGCGGGTCCCTCATTCAAGATCTTCCAAGTGCCCGACCAGATAGCCAGATTCGTCACAACCAATCCGAACCGCGGGTCGACGTCACGCATCGCGTGACGGTGGATTCTGGTACTCGGCTCGCCGAAATCTTGCAGGGGAATTCCCTGTCAGTGAATTCGTTTCATCATCAGGCGATCGAACGGGTCCCCGAAGGATATGTAGTGACAGCGCATTCCGACGATGGGATCATCGAGGCCATCGAGGATCCTCAAGCGATGTTTCGCATTGGTGTTCAGTGGCATCCAGAGGATCTACAAACACATCGAGCCGAAGCCAAAAACTTATTTAGCACCTTTGTGCAGGCGGCCGGAATGTATCAAGGAAGGGGACAATAAATGGCGGAGCGCGCAGTGGAAATTTACCGAGGAAACCAGGTCGAAAGTGTGGCCTATGCAGACGTTGCGGTCGTCGATAGCCTCGGGCATATCCAGTATTGGTTGGGAGATCCAAATCGCGAAACCTTTTGGCGCTCTTCGGCCAAGCCTTTTCAGGCGATGCCGCTGGTACAATCCGGGGCGATTGACGCGTTTCACTTGACACCCAGAGAGGTGGCGATGACCTGTGCTTCGCATGGCGGAGAGGACCAACACGTAGAATTAGTCCAAGGCATCCTGGCTAAGATTGCGGCTCGTCAAGAAGATCTGATTTGTGGCATTCACATGCCAAGTCATCGGGAAACCACAGAACGCATGTTAGCTGAAAGACGTCCTGCCGAAATTGTGCACAACAACTGTAGCGGTAAACATTCGGGGATGTTGACGCTGGCACGGATGCTGAAGGCGCCCTTGGAAGGATATCAATTGCCGGAACATCCCGTTCAACGCAAAATTTTGGAAAACGTGGCCTTGATGACCGGTATCCAGAAGCCGCAGAGCATTTATACGGGTGTGGATGGGTGTGGCGTTCCTACGTTTTATCTTTCGTTGGCTCGCATGGCCTATGCTTACGCCCGGCTGGTGGATCCCAGAGGACTCGATCCCGAACCCCAAGGCGCCGCCATGATTATTGCGGAGGCGATGCGGACCTATCCGGAATTGGTGTCCGGAACGGGACGACTCGAGGTCACGCTTGCCGATGCTACGGATCACCGATTTGTCTCTAAGGGTGGTGCTGAAGCGGTGTTTTGTATCGGGATTCCCGAGCGCGGTCTTGGACTGGCCGTGAAGATTAGCGACGGTACATCTCGCACCATCGGTACGGTGGTGGCAGCGGTGTTGGCGGAAATTGGTGTACTGAGCGATTCGGAGATCCAAACCTTGACGAATGTCATTCAGCCAGTCATCAAGAACCACGCAGGACGTGAAGTCGGGGCGATGCGGCCGGTATTTCACCTCGAGCGCAGCAAGCTTTCGTCTTAAGCCTTGTACCGGGCGCACGGTATCTCGCTGTGTGGTTCTTGCGTCGGGATCCACCGGAGTCTGGCGCGAAACGAGCTAGATACCGTGAGCGGCCCATCATCTCCTGGTTGATAAGGCCGTCATTCAAGCTATTTCACCATGGATGCCAAAAATCGAGGCAGGTATATGCACTCTCCTCGGTGTTCCTAGACACACTGGGTGTGGGTCAGCCGATGGTCCGGGATGTGAATCGCACACGGCACATTCCTGCGAACGTGTTGTGAATGGCACCACAAGCACGAGCTTACCCTGTGGCTAATCTTTATAGCGGTGGTCACAGGGATTGCTGCAGGACTCCTGGGATATCCCATGCTACGAAAAGAGTTTCGCGAGACGTTGGTCTTGCGCCTCACGATCGAATTGGGCGATGAAGCGTCCTCGACTCCAAGTCTTGTAATCTTTATGTTCGGGGTGCTTGGGATCGGCTATGCTTTCGAGAAAGTGTTGGTATCCCGGAGGTCCTCCTACATCTTCGGGCGGGCAGGCACCGGTCCCGCCAATTAGCCTGGGCCGTGATAGATTGAGTGCGGTTCCGGTGACTCGAAGCTCATGGACCCAATTATCACCAAAGTCATAGACGTAGACAAAGGCATCGCCGGGCTGGAGCTTCCATTCAGTTAAGGTGTGTTGATCGGCCATCCACACAGTTGGAGACGGTAGGACGTCATCATGCGGTGACACCACGGTGACCCCATTGCGACTAAATTCAAACAGATGGCTATCGGTCCATCCCATGGCCGCTTGGAGGGCTTGGTGAAAGTCTAAAAATGTTGCCGTGATGGGGACCTCCACCTCGCGTAAGACGCTTGGTTTCACATGCTGTAATGAGACTTCGAATGTTAGTCCGACACCATTGGGATTCTGTGGCATGTCTTTTCCTCCTCAATCCATCGGGTTCACTTATGTAGTGTGCCACACCCCCTCGGATTATCCAAATCGGGGTACTCGACCGGGGTCTTGATGCCGCGCAGTCGATGGAAAGAGGATAGGCGGTGCCGACAAAGACCCCGGGAAATCCGACAGGGGGATCCTATCGGGATCCTCATAGGAGGCATGGAATCTGGCTCAAGCATTATCTTATCCATGCTATGACCGCCCTCTCGATTATTGCGACACCTAATCCCCATCCATACACGCTCACGGACGCGCTTAATAAGGGGTGCGGGCTGATGAGCTGCTCCCTGAACTCATATTGGATCATATTGCCATGGTCACCGGAGGCGCCTGATCTCACATCCGGTGACCACGAGGTATCCTAACCGTGGTGTAGGAAAAATTTGTGTGTCGCCAGCCAATGTTGGTAGTCACCTGCATTCGTAGCGGCCGAGAACCTAGGGAAACCCATCAAAATGCGGGGGACCGTCAAGCAAGGTTGGATTGAAGGAATGACGGGATCTGACCATCGGCTATGGAGATGTCTTGAGACGGCGGTGTGTTGTCAAGGGCCGTAGTGATTTTAAGGTGCGCAAGAATGGGTCGACAATGGCAGGCGGATAGACACCTTCGCGCCCAAGTATGGATAGGGGAGGGGCGATATCGTGGCTAAAGTGGGTCACTATCTGGTTGTAGGTGTACCAGAGGGTTCGATTACTTGGGTCCAGTGCCGTAACCAGAAGTAGCCCCGAAGGCCAGGTATCTATCGGGATGAGGACGAGGTCGGGACGCAATTGTGATAGGATCGGGAGCAATTTCCATACATCTCCCATCCAGGTTCCAGTCCTTCGACTCCTATCTGCCTGGGCTGGGTGGGACGGAAAAATGTCATCAATGACGATGAGTGACTGGGGAGTTGCATGACGCTCGACATACATAAAATCGCGTAGGACAAACTCCAACAAGTGCATGCCGTCGATGAAAGCGAGATCGATCGGGGTAGAAATCGCCGTGGCCGCTTGTTCGGTAAAAAATTGATCCGAGGTCATGGTAAATATTCGGGTGGCGGGGTGAATGATGGTTTTAATGTCGGGAGCTGGGTCGATGCCGATAGATGGACAACGAGCTAGACTAAGACTGTTACCCAGCCATACCCCGATCTCGAGGTAGGTTCGGGGGTCCAATACACGATGGATAGTAGAGAGAGTCTCCAGGTACGGCACCGTCCCGCGCGGCGTATCATCTTCAGGTCGTAGAGCCTTCACGGAATTCTCATGGGAACCTTGCGATGGGAGTGATAAATCGATGGGAGTATGGGGGTCGAGTGTTACGATCCTGGTTTCCTCAGCGACGGTTATTTGCATACCGAACCTCCTCAGCATTGGTGATTTATTCCATATCATATGGGGCGTGGCGTTTTTTGCGCCGACTGGAGCGCGTAATCTATGGAACTCTGTTCGTAGAGGGTTCGACAATTTTCCTTAGCAACGGTCCCTCCCCGCGACACGAGGCTACCACTGCAAGGCCTCGTGTCGCGGGGAGGGAGAATATGGTGCTCTTTCTGCCGGTATCCGACATATCCCAAACCCGTGATCGGCAACCCTTTAGCCGAGGATCTTCATCACCACAATTGCCCACAATTTGAATATTTTCCTTGCATTAGTAGCCGGTGGGATCTTCTGACCATAGGGTAGGCAGAGGGGGCGGTGGATTATGGTCCTGATCAAGGAACTGACTGAGGTGTCAGATTTACAACAGATACCGGGGTTGGAACAAGCCATCTGGGGCAATCCAGATCCTGTGCCGACGTCGATTATGCGGGTCATGGCTGATCACGGGGGCGGGATCTGGGGAGCCATGGAGGATGAGGTGTGGATTGGATTTGCAATGGCGATGGCTGCCCGCGATGAGAATGGTTGGTACTTGCATTCACATCAGGCAGGGGTTTTGGCGCCCTACCGAGCACGAGGGGTGGGGCGAGCACTCAAGTTGGCGCAGCGCGAGTGGGCTCATCGTCGCGGGTATCCCCGGATTGGCTGGACGTTCGATCCGCTACGCGCCAGTAATGCACATTTTAATTTAGCGGTCTTGGGAGCTCAAATAACCCGTTACTTCCTGGACTATTATGGAATTTTGGATAGCAACTTAAACCGGGGATTGCCGACCGATCGGGTGTTTTGCGAATGGAGCGTCGATCCTTTTGCGCTCCCCACCGCTCTTGGCCGTGACCGGATCCTCGAGATTGAGATTCCGCCAGATATCGGAACGCTGAAAGAGACCGATTTGGGTTCGGCTGCAGCGTGGCAAAGGCACGTGAGGACTCAATTCATGGACTACTTGGCTCAGGGGTGGGTGCCCAGGGGATTTGAGCGTCTGCCTTCCCCGCGCTATATCTTATCGCGAATCTAGCCGCGTTCGGGGCACTGGGCGAAGACCCGCGCTATCGATAGTGCTGCCACCCGGCAAGGGTGCATCCCACCATGCCCGCCATGCTATCCGTCATCATGGTCATGGTGTGTCCATCGCAATGAGACGGCATGAGCAGTAACACGATAAGTCCCCCAATTAGGCCACCGGCCGTACCGCCTACCATCGTGGCCATCATGTCATGACTGGAGCGGAATGCCAAGAGGCCCGTTGCTTGGCACGCCATGATGCCCAGCGCGAGCACGATCGCAATCACCAGGAACTCCACCGTTTCACTGTAGAGCAGAGCAGATAATGCGACCGTGATAATAGTGCTCAGGGCTAGCCCAACATACAAGGGCCGGATTCGCAATCGGTAAGCCAAATGCGTGAGGCCTCCTCCATCGACTGGTTGATCTTATGGATATGCTCGGCAATGAAGAATAGGACTCCGGGAACTTAGGGCTGGATCGGATGGAATTGATGCCACATATCCAGGATGGGTAGAGCCTCGCGGCGTTCGGACGTGGCGGTTTCGACGATGACCCGGGCTCCTGCGGCTAAGTGCCTCCAGGATTCCTGTGGCAGTCGAGACCGCTGTGTCTCTTGGAGTTGGCCCCACAGCATTTTCACGTTATGAATGGCGTCAAAGGGACCGGCGGTTGTCAAGGCGTATTGCATGAGAATTTGAGTCAGTGCCCGAGGATTACCACCAGCCAATAAGTAATTGCCGATAACTTGGATGGCCTCGAGACCATCGGAATGGCCGGAGAGTACTTCGCGGATTGTATCTAAGCTCACAGGATGACCGGATACCGGGGGAAGCTTCCGCCATTCGCCGCGGATTGCCTTTTGACGCCGAATCCGTGAACCGGATAAGACAGAGACCCATGCTCCGTCACGGATGGTCTCTGGCGTGTGGGTATCGTGGAGCAGATCCATAAGGCAGTGGACACCGGTGACACCGTGCGCATCGAAATGAGTCTGACTTAAGATGTGACTCGCGGTTAATGAGAGGGCTTCGTAGAGGCTCGATGGATTCATCTGCTGCGCGATTAAGTCATGAATCACCGCGGGCTCCTCACCAAAGGAAACGTTTTGCAGCCGGTCTATCGCCTGGTAGATGGCCTTGGCGTCGATGGGGTCGAGAGCGCTGATGAGTCCTGTCGTGTTCTGAGGCCACTGAGGAGATTCTGGGACGATGACGCTCGGGCGACTCGCTAGATATTGCGTGGCTGCCCGTAGAATGGGTTCGGCGAAAAGCCAACCAGCGCTATCGTCCACTAATTGGAGACTGCGATGCACCATCAAAAGCCGATGCTCATTTTCGCCGTATTGCAGGAGACTTGCGTATCTGAGGATGTCGGGCACCTCCGCGCTGATTTGATGGAGCAGCCCGATCATTCGATGCTCGGCTGCCAGAACCTGGTCCCCGGCTTCGAGTGACTGCAGAAAGGCTCGCTTTGATGCCTCGGGAGTGGATTCCAATACGGGATTCATATGCATGAGAAGATACGGTCCATAGTTTGGATTCTGGAGTAAATCCACCACGTAGGTGGTGGTCTGCAACAGCGCCAAGTCGCGGTACGCTTGGTCCAATAGAGTGGATGCCCGTAGCATAGGGCCACCGTTAAAGGTTCCATGTCCGATATAAGGACCGTGATGGTCGATATATCGGGATGACGCCAAGGCTAACCGAAGATGGATGGTGGCATCACTCCAATGCTCCTGACGCTGGTCTCGCAACCATGGTGCGATGTCGGGACGGTCTAATGATTCGATCTCTTTTAACGCAGCATCTAACCTACGCGGCCATTGATATTCTTGATGCATGAGAAAAACCTCCTCTGCGCCTATGGGCAATCTGGACATTCTTCAGTATGGACGGGTGCTGGGAAAAAGCCATCCGACTAGGGACCTAGAACGGATCTAAGACCAAAGACGTAGTCCGTTGAGTCGAGGTTTTATGCTTGCTTAAGCAATGGCCTCAGTTTAGAATGATTCTTAGGTAAGTATTTTAATAGGTTTGAGAAGGGGAGGCACATAGAATGGCCGCATTACTGAACAGCAAGACGCACGGCAATCTTAAAGAGGCTTTCGCTGGCGAGTCCCAGGCTAATCGCCGGTATCTATACTTTGCACAAAAGGCGGACGTGGAAGGACAACCAGAGGTAGCGGGACTGTTCCGAAACGTTGCGGAAGGCGAAACCGGTCATGCGTTTGGACACTTTGAGTTCTTAGAAGAAGTGGGGGATCCGGTCACGGGCGTCGCAGTCGGGAGCACTGAGCAAAACCTAAAGAGCGCCATTGAAGGTGAAACATACGAATATACCCAGATGTATCCAGGGTTTGCGAAAGAAGCTCGCGAAGAAGGATTTGATGAGATTGCCGAATGGTTCGAGACCTTGGCACGTGCTGAGAAGAGCCATGCAGGGCGATTTACCAAAGGCTTAGACACCCTCGGTAAGGACTAGGTGTGTGGGGGGCCGAGATTCGGCCCCCTTCCATTGGTAAGGCCTACCCCACGTTGCAGGAGGAATCCATCATGGACTATAACCCGCGAGAACCGGAATATTGGGATGAGTCGCGTCTAGCTACCGACATGAAGATGGCGTTTGATGTGTGTAATGGGTGTCGCCTCTGTCACAATCTTTGTCCCTCGTTTCCGGTCCTGTTTGAGGCTGTTGAGGGCCATGATGATGATGTGGATCTGCTGACTATGGGTGAAATGGCACACGTTGCTGATTTATGCTACCAGTGTAAGCTTTGCTATGTAAAATGTCCCTACGTGCCACCTCATCGATTTGACCTGGACTTTCCTCGGCTTATGTTGCGGTCCAAGGCTATTCGCACCCGAAAAACCGGTATGAGTGCCAGTGACAAGTTTCTGGGGGATCCGGAACGATCTGGCAAACTCGGGACGATCGTCCCGAGCCTCTCGAACTGGAGTCTGACCCAACCTTTGATTCGGCGCCAAATGGAGCGTCGTTTAGGGATTGACCGACGTCGACACTTACCCAAATTTGCTTTGACGCGCTTTTCTGCTTGGGTTAAAACACATCAAACGCGGGTCGCGGACCCCGATGTCGTCATTTTTTCCACCTGTACCGTGGAATATCATGAATCCGAAATTGGTCAGGCAGCCATAAAAATTTTAGAGCACAATGGGATTCACGCGGCAGTGCCGGACAATCTCCGATGTTGTGGGATGCCTGCTCTCGATGGGGGCGATATCGCGGGCGCGACCGAACGGGCTCAACATAATGTTGCCCAACTGGCTTCCTATGCGGAGTCTGGAAAGAAAATTTTGGCGCTCCAAC
>JAKADJ010000064.1 GCA_021820645.1 Bacillota bacterium | reverse complement strand
GCGCGGTTGAGACCGGCTTTGGCTGGGGCGTGATGGACCCGCAGCCCTCCTTACGCCTCGCGCCTTTCGATCGCTTGGTCATATTCTGAATCCGCAAATCCTCAAACACATACAGATCTCACGCGGCGCGGGGATTGGCTTTCTTTTGACTTTGGGAACTCTGCTGCCGCCGGGTAGCCCGGATTTGCCATCATCCGAGGCCGTTTTGAGTCATTTTTAATGAGGCAACGAAAGCGTTTGGAGTACTTTTTTTTGAAAAATCGGAATGTTGACAGGTATGGGTGTAGGACCCATGATGATATCATTCCAATATCATCCATGGATAAGAAGGACTTCGATGGGATCGACTAAAGAACTGCCAGTGTGGCGTATATCCGGTTTTGTTAGGACCCTGATTGTAGCGGGCCTCTTAGTCATTATGATTCTGAATTATGAGTCTCATCAACCGGGCGTGTAGTTGACGACCTCCGTGTTGTTTGGTAGCGGGCATGGAGATGGAGGAGTTCTCGAGCTCCCAATAAAAAATGATGAGAAAAGAAACGGGGACATGCGGTGGATAACCACGCGATTGAATGCGTAGGAGTCGCACGGAAATTTGGGGCACGAAACGCGGTGTCCGACCTCAATCTCGGGGTACCGCGCGGCAGCGTATTCGGGTTTTTGGGACCCAACGGAGCGGGCAAAACCACCACGGTGCGCCTGTTAGTGGGCATGCTAAGACCTTCGGCGGGTACGATTCAGGTGTTGGGACATGATCCGCGCACTGAGGGGGATTGGATTCGGGCCCACGCGGGCGTGATGCTTGACAATGTTGGGCTCTACGATAGACTTTCTGCCCAACAAAATCTAGAGTTTGCGGCTCAGGTGGCGCGACTGAGTCCCGCGGAAGGTCGACGTCGCATAGAGGCCCAGCTAAAGCGCGTCGACCTTTGGGATCGGCGCCGGGATCGTGTTTCGGGATTTAGCAAAGGCATGCGACAAAAACTAGGATTGGCGCGCGCCCTTATTGCGGAACCAGAACTGCTCATCTTAGATGAACCTACCGCCGGTCTCGATCCCTCTAATATTGTTATGGTGCGTGAACTGTTAGTCTCATTAGCCGAGGAGGCGGGGCGTACCATTTTTCTCTGCACGCATCTGTTGGCGGAAGCCCAACGGATTTGTGATCAGGTAGCCATTATTCAACAAGGTAAAATTTTGGCGATTGGAGACCCCCATCGACTAGGGGACCAGGGTGCACCCACCGTGCGCTTAACCCTGACGGGAGTGGACGCCACGGCCATCACTCACCTCACGCTCCCGGATCAAGTTACGGTGCAACCCATAAGTGGAAACGATTGGCGCGCTGTCCTAGGTTCCGAAGAAGAGGTCGAAACAGTAGTGCGGGCGTTGGTCGAAGCAGGTGTTGGGGTCCGTGCGGTCATACCCGAACAGGTGTCGTTAGAAGAGGAGTACTTGCGTTTGGTAGGAGGCGATAATCATGTTTGAAGTATGGACCATGATGCGGAAAGAGTTTGCCGAGCTAGCCGGCAACCGCAGATTTTTTTTAGTCTTCCTGATTGCTGTGTTGGCGATGGCATTCATTCCATCCTTGACCTACACACATCATCATGCTGGGCTAGGCGGCATCGGGGTGACTTTTCTGGCGTTCTATATACCCTTCGCTGCAGTGATTGTCGTCGCCAATACCGCGCCGGATTTAGTCCTGCATGAGCGCGTCGGGCACACCCTCGATTATTTGTTAACCACTCGACTCTCGGACCGAGCGATTTTTGGGGCTAAGGTCATGACCGCTTTTTTGGTAGGCTACGTGGCAGCCATGTTGGCCGTGGGGGCACAACTGTTGGCGGTGGCGATTTTGAGTCGCAATGGACTCCATTGGCTTTACCTAGCCGTGCCGTCCGCTCGCATTATTGTGTTCGGAGTGACCGCTGGAGCGAGTCTCTATGTGGCGGTGGTTGGAACCTTCGTGGCATTGCGAGTGGGGGAACAACGGGCGGCCTACATGGTTACTATTCTCTCGGTCTTCGTACTCGCGGTGCCGTTTATTGTGGGATGGATCCCTCTTTCGCTTACGACCCAAGGAGTAGGGCGCGATGCCGAAGGGTTAGCCATAATCGCACTGGCTCTCAATGTCATCGGCTTACGGCTGTTTCGACGCGATATGCTGGTTTTGTACTTGCAAGAATAGTATGCGATGGGCGGCGTTGGTGGTGCCTGGCTATGCACCAAGAGAGGGGCATCGCCTCAATTATCCCCGATGTTGCGGTGACTGTTCTTGATATCACGGTACGTATTGAAGCGCCATCAAGGGCGTTTAAGGGATCCGAGTCAGGATCCACGCGAGCAAATCCTTTAGAGATGGTCTGTAACCGCTATTGAGGGGTCCCAAATCTATGGCACGAACGCATGCGGTTTTCAGGATTTTGCGGTCCCATTGGGACAGGCGACCAGGCCTCAGGTCGGTGCGATAGACCGGTGGTGATACCGTCCGTCCGTGCCGAGCCCATGGGTAGGCACCTCGTTGGTGTCGCGGCGACGGCTTACGGATTCTTGAGGAATCTCAAATACAGGGCGAGAAATACCAAGACAATGCCAGTGTTGAAGGCGAGTCGTTCCCAAAAATGATTCTTAAAGAAGAGGATATCTACAGTAACGACCACGGCAATTAAAATCACAATGTATAGCACGACAGACATGTTCTTTATCATCTCAATCACCCGCTCAAGTATACCAGAAGCATCTGTCCACTCCGCGATGTGCGGACTTGGGGAGGGATGGAGCCCGTCTCCCATCGGTAAAATGAGAGACGGGTGTGGATTTGTGAAATTATCTGAGGAGGTGTGTCGATGGGCTGGATGAGCCCCACCGATTTCGTTAGTGGGAGCGGAGCCTGGCGACCCACGGCAAGGGAGCGTCTTCGTTGTCGTCATCCTGATGGGTTGTCGGGGGGGACGGATCCGTTAACTCGGTAGGATCTAAAGTCTGTTCCGGAATGAGTGCCGGGGTAACGGGTTCGGGGGCTTGGGGCGATGGTGACAGGTTTTCTGCCACGGACCGGTCACTTGGTGCCGAATCCGTTTCTGGTTCTGGGGTGGGCAAGACGGCTTTTTCTTCGATGGCGGGTAGGGCGGTATCGGGTGAGTCTTCGGTTGTCCGCAGAGATTTTGGCACCTCTATTATGACATCCATCACCACCAGTTCTTCCCCATCCGGAACTTGAAACGTGACGACCGTGTCGTAGAGATCCGATAAGGCAATACCCCCACTGACGGCAACCATCCGTTGGCCGAGATACAACCGGCCTTGGCCTTTGAGTACAATCCAAGTGTGCCGTGTTTGGGCTTGCAACGCGAAGCTCCCGGGGCCCGGCAACGACCACAAGGTAATCCCGGTTTCGACCGACTTTATTTGGCGTCCCTGGGATTCCGGTTGCCATTGGATTTCGTTAAGATCTACCAAGTGCACTCTCGGTCACCTCCTTCCTATGTTTGTCTCGACGCTGGCTATCATAATCTATGCGGGGAGTCCGAAAAGATGTTGCTAAATAGACGTGACGAATTCATCGACGATTATGCGCACTACCTTTTTATGCAGGGCCCAGGGGTGCTCAATATATAAAAACGGGTCAAGAAAATCCGCGATTCGCGGCGGATGAGGACCGAAAAGGCTGTCCTCCGGCAAAAAGTTGGACACTTTATGTGGCGGTACCTCTTCTACAATCGCAGGCATATGACGCACTCCGGCCGCTAAGAGGCCCACGGCGCGATGAGTGCCGTCACGGACAAAAAACCGACCACCAGAGGATTGAATTTGACAGAACACGGCGGTCTTGCTTACCGTAAAAATGACTTTAAGTCCATTTTCCGTATCGAGTTTGGCTTCCGACACCAAGACATTTAAATCCGGGGTTACGAGCGTACAGGCAATCTCACGGGCTCCACTGGTTGTGACCCCGCCCTTAATCTCTAACGCTTGTGGTGTGGGGGGGAGACAGAGCTGGTATACTTCCGCGGCCGATGGGGCGCATCCCGCCCGGTCCTTGGCAAAGTCAAAAATCACGTGGGGTTGGACCGGGATTAAGGACGCGATGTCAAATAGAGCAAATCTTACATTGTGATCGGCAAAGAGTTTCTGAAACAAAGGGCGCTGCTTAACGGCACTTATATGGTCTTGAAATTCGCTGGGAATGGGTAAGGGAGTTGGAGTTACCGACGGGGCGCGTGAAACCCTATACTGGGCAGCATGGTCATTCCGTTGTGCAATATCCGCGGGATGGATTGGGGTTTCGGTTTGCTTATAGAGAAACTCGAGAGTATTCTCTACGGGTCCTAGACCTAATAAATATCGCCCTTGCATCCGTATCCACTCCTTCTACCCAGTCTGGTTTGGCAGTCCGGGTTGCACGTCACAACCCGGACCTGCAGTTTTTTAGAGATCGGTGACCGCGTTGATGTGACGAATCGGCAGATAGACGATCGAAACATGGGCGGATCCAGATTTCCGATGACTAGCCAAGGTCACGAAGGTCGTTTCGACATCGGCCAATTTGCCGGTGAAATCGCACTCATTGGTGTGGATCGAGACAGTTTCGCCTATCATCCGCTCGAGTGTTTGGCGAAAGTTCGTCCCGCACCACCATTCAGAACCGTGTACGTCGCTGAATTCACTCACAAATTCCACCTCTTTCCGGTTTGGGGTACCTAGGCAGGGCGCAAATATCTGCCTTGCATCACACCATATGCGTTGTGGCATTTTTTGACACAGAATCCGTTCGTTGCTATTTATGGTGCCGACTGGTATTGATATCCAACGACCCTAAACTTTTGAGGGCACCCCAGTCTGAAAATAGGCTGAAACTCGGTGCGACAGGGTGTATCCGCTGCGGATTTGTGATACCGTGTTGAAGGACATGACTGCGGAGAGGAGGATGGGGCGGTGCGTAACAGTCAAAACGTGTTTCATCTCGCCATCCCCTGCCACAATCTCGATGAGGCGTTGGAGTTCTATGTGACACAATTGGGCTGTAAACTGGCTCGACGCTATGACGATCGGATTACCCTGGACTTCTTTGGGGATCAGGTAGTATGTCATCTATCCGATGCGATTGACCCAGAAGTCCATATGTACCCTCGACACTTTGGTGTAACCTTCCAGGATCGGCACGATTTTGATCTACTGCTGCGGTTAGTGCGGATTCGAGAGATTCCGTTTTTCCAAGAACCCACACGACGATTTGCGGGGTTAGCCGAAGAACATTGGACCTTCTTGTTAGTAGATCCATCCAACAACGTCCTAGAGTTCAAATACTACGAAGATCCTCGCATGATGTATTAAATACCTGCCGAGACCGGATCGCGATAACTGCCTCTAGCCCCATTTTTTGTCGGGGCCTATGGGCGTTTGGCGATTTCAATAGATATTGCGAGACCGGTATGAGTGATTTCATCCGGGCGAAGAGAGTGTACGGCCTGAATTGACCTGGTGATTCTCCCCGGTACAATGAGAAGAGAATGACGGAGGACTGGGGGTAACAATGGCGACAGGCTATGGGAGCACGAAGTCCGTATTTAAAACCCTGGTGACCTATGATCGGAGTCAATGGCGTTGGCGCGCGGGCGCGCGCAACGCGTTGGGGCTTGCGATTCCCCTGATTTTGGGAATTATCTTGAAGCAACCGATTCCCGCAATTGCGGTGACGGTGGGCGCCTTGGTCACCGGATTCGCTGGTCTCAATGGCACGTTACGTAAACGATTTCGCACCATGCGGACTGCCATGTTATGGATGGGTGTCGCGACTGGTGTCGGCACAGCCCTCGGATATTCGACCTGCGCGATGGTGCTGGTCGTGTTGCTCAGCGGATTTGGTGGCGGAATGGCCGTAGCCCTTGGGCTTGAGACCATGCAAATTGGGATCCTAGCCACCACCGCTTTGATTATTTTTGGTGCATTTCCTGCACCATGGCCCATCGCGATTGAAGAGGCTCTTTTGGTGATGCTGGGCAGTGCCTTACAGATGGGACTTTTGTGGTTGTTTCAAAAAATCGAACCATCTATTGCGGAAGAACGGGGAATCACGGCAGTACTCGACGCAATGATCGCGTATCTCGAGCAACCAGGGTCGGCCCGTGACCTCGACATTGCATTGACGTTGTTACACGCCGAGGAACAACTGAACGACTCCAGTCTGCCGGTGATGCATTGGTCGCGATTAAAAGCGATCTTGGATCTGCTCGAATCAATTCGTAATGATGTGTTAGCGGTATCGTTACCCGATATCGCTCCGGACTCTGTCCGACAAGACGAGATTTCGTGGATTGTCGATCGCCTTCATGTTATTCGGGCCGGCCTGATTTCGAGAAACCACGGCACGGCTAAGAATCTGAAGCCAGTCGTGTCTCGTACTGGATTGCCGCACCGATATGCCCATCTGACAACGCTATTGGATACGGCGGTGGGGTATGCCACCGGGGAGGCCCTGTGGCAGGAAACCCTACAACAGCCTCCGACTCACCATCGCCATCGAATCTGGCCGCGGCTGCGAGCTAATCTCACCACAAAGTCGCAAGCCTGTCGGCATGCGATACGCTTGGCGGTAACACTCGGACTGGCAGTTTTTTTATACCGGGTGATCCCATTGAGTCGGGGCTATTGGGTTCCTATTACGGCTCTGGTGGTACTGCGACCGGATTTTCAAGCGACCTTCGGCCGCGGTCTAGCTCGGGTGGTGGGAACTGCCGTTGGTATAGTGTTAGCCACTGGCCTTTTGGTTTTAGTCGCGCCGGATCGGGCGCATTTTGTGGGCGTTGCGCTGGTGTTGGGCTTTAGTTTGGCCCTTTATGCCAGCGTAAATGTGAACTATGGCATTTTTTCGGTGTTTATCACAGCGATGGTGGTTGTGCTGTTGTCGTTCTTTGAGCATGCTCCGGTGGCGGTTACCCTCGAGGACCGGCTTCTCAACACCTTAATTGGCAGTGGTCTCGCGCTCATTGCCTACGCCTTGTGGCCAACCTGGCAGCGAGAACGGGTCCCCGTCGTATTGGCGGAGTGGCTTAGGGATGAACGGGAATATCTTAGGGCCCTGAGTTCGCCTGAAGGTGAAGTGGCATCTGCCCGGAAAGCGGTGCGACTAAGTCGGACCAATGCGGTAGCCGTGGTGAATCAAGCGGCCGTAGAGCCCGTGAAAGCACGGTTGGACCCGATTCAACTGGGGAAGTTCATTGCGGCTCTCCATCATCTGACGGAAATTCTCATGACGTTGGAGTTTACCTTACCTCTGGCGGTCGGCAATCCTGACGCAAAAGAACGTTTTCTCCGGGCAATACCCGATTGGTGTCATGATTTGGAGGAGTTAGCTCGTGCGGTGTCGGAACAACGAGATGACGATTCACCGAATCGCGGACGAGAAAATTTCTGTGCCCAACAGGACTATTGGGATATCACGCGGCAACAACTAGAGGGCGACCTCTCTGTTATGCGCCAAGCCGATTTGACGGGAAGAAGGCAAGCCCTATCCAGTTAGCACGTAGAGGGGATTGACCGGATGCAAACACACAAGATAAGGCTTCTAATTGCACCAGATTCCTTTAAAGGCGCGTTGAATGCGTCCGGCGTGGCTCATGCGCTGGGTCGGGGCGTAGCCCGGGCTGTCGGGGATAGGATTCAGGTGACGATCATCCCGATGGCCGATGGAGGAGAAGGCACCTCCGACGTGGCATTGCAATGGGGCGGCGTCAAAGAACCTGGAGCCACGGTGAATATCTATGGACATCCCCAAAACGACGGGTATTGGGTGCGTTGGGGGTCGCGTGCGATTGTCGAGGCAGCGGTCGGATCCGGATATGTCGCCGAGGACTTGCGAAAGGCTCCTGGACATCGTACCACCAGTCTCGGGACGGGCTTGCTGGTCAATGCGGCGATGGCGCATCCGGATATTGAAGAGGTCTGGGTGGCTCTAGGCGGGACCGGGTCGACGGATGGGGGGATTGGGTTTCTGGTTGGGATAGGAGCCCGGTTGCAAGACGCCATAGGACGAGAGGTGGAACCGTTTGGGCATCGTTTGAATCAGGTCGCGGCGTATCATGTACCACCCTTGCAAAAACCCCTTATTGGTCTCTATGATGTGGCGCTACCGTTATTGGGGGATCGGGGTGCGGTCTCCTTATTCGGACCTCAAAAAGGCATCGGTGGGGAATACCTGGGTGAGATGGAACGGGGAATGGAGCATTGGGCCAATGTGGTTCATGCCGAGACGACAAGGCCTTTAGCGTTGGAGCCAGGTACGGGGGCGGCCGGGGGGATCGGGTTCGGTATTTTGGTAGCCGGTGGAAGCTTGCGGCCAGGGGCGAAGACGGTGGCCACGTGGCAAGGATTAGAAGCCACCATCGAAGCCCACGATTGGGTGGTAACGGGGGAGGGGCGCATCGATGCCCAAACCGAAGCGGGGAAAGCCGTCGCATTGGTTATTCAGAGCGCTGCGGCGGCCCATAAGCCGGTGATAGCCGTGGTCGGGAGTCGTGACCAGGATCTGCGCTTCTTGCATGAAAGCGGTCTGTGTTTGGTGCTTCCGGTCGTCACGGGCCCGATGTCTCACCATGACGCGATAACGAGGGCTTCCGAACTCTTGGAAACAGCGGGCGAAGAAATTGGATGGTTAATCTCTAGGATGATGCCCCGATAGTCGTAGCGGTCACGGTGAAAATTCCCACGACTAGGCGTAACGGGAAAGCCCGAGAGGATAGGGGGCGACAGATACACCGCGAGCGCACGGCTGACTCCATCGAACGCTCAAGGATCCTTGTTCGTTGTTAGAACAAATTGTAGCGCCTTCCGTCAGTACTCAACTGTGATGGAGGAGATTAAGTATCCGATTGGAAACGGAGAAGAGGACTTATGAAGCCTTCAAGTGTGCACGATCGCGTGGTGGCGGTGTTATATCAGAGTAGCCCCACACCCTCCCAAGGGGGGATACGGAAGCCAGCCAAACCGGGTGGGTATCGGGATAGTGCGGCTGATATTGCGTACGCGTTGCGACAAGGTGGGGTTTCGGTGGTAACCCCAAACTCGGAAGCCGATCCCGCGCGAGATCTCGATTGGGCATTTGGCGATGAGCGGGATGGTATAAAGGCTGCGCTCGATGCGGGGGCGTCATTACTTTGGGCAAACACTACACTCTATGATGGGCATCCGCTCGCTGAGTTCGCGAACAATGTGGGTGTGGTGGGACAAAGCATCGCGCTGGTCGACCGGTTCGAGGATAAATGGGTCATGAATCAATGGCTTCGTAGCCACCAATTTCCGGTGCCGAATATGTGGACGCTACGTTTCTTAGATGTTGTGCCAACGGTGCTGCCTTTGGTCCTGAAACCGAGACGGGGACGCGGGAGTCAAGGGGTACAACGGATCGTGAGCCGGAACGATATCCCGGCCTTGGCCCCGGGGGATAAATGCCTCGACGCTTTCGTTGTGGAAGAATACTTGCCGGGTGAGGAAGTTACGATAAGCGTGATGCCGCCGGGATCCTTCGTTATCGATAATCGGGTCAGAAAGGTCTCTGGATATTGGGCACTACCTCCCGTAATGCGTCGATACCATCGGAACGGGATCATTCCCTATAGTGGGGAGGTGCCCGTACTCGACAATAGCTTGGTCGACCATACGTCGTCGAGGGCATTGGAGCAATTGGTCAGCAATTGTGAAGCGATCGCGGCGCGACTCTACAGTCGGGCTTGGTTGCGCATTGACGCGCGACAAGATCCTGAAGGCGTCTATCGCATCATGGATGTTAACTTTAAGCCGAACCTGACGGGACCCGGCCGACCGGGTCGTGATCGGGACGTGTCCCTCGTGGCTATGGCCGCTGCCAGCTATGGGTGGTCTTATTCGGACCTCGTCACCAATCTATTGCAATCTCAAGACTGGACTTTGCCATTCTAACGAGATC
>JAKADJ010000063.1 GCA_021820645.1 Bacillota bacterium | reverse complement strand
CTTGCAGTCGGATTTGGTAATCCCCCCCATTGTGTTGATATCGGTGAGTTTCCGGCCACGCCTCCGTCAAAGCTATAACACGACCCGCTCCCGTCTCTCTCGACTTATCGGCTTTGTGGCGGAAAACTTGACTGGGATGCGAATTACCCAGGTGTTTCATCAGGAACAAAAGCAATTCAACGCCTTTTCCGATCTAAACCAGGGTTACCAAGAGGCCAGCGTCACTGAATATCGATGGGATGTCCTATTTAACCGAAGCTTTGACCTACTAGGCAATCTAGCCGTCGCATTTATCGCCTGGCTTGGTGGCCTAGCCGTCCTCCATCACGGGATTCAACTGGGGGTGCTTTACGCCTTTATTAGCTATATTCAGCAATTCTTTGCGCCCATCAACTCGCTAACTCAAAACTGGAATACATTGCAATCCTCGATGATTTCGGCGGAGCGCGTCGGAGCCGTGTTAGGCACCCAACCCACCATAAAGGACGCCGAAACACCCGTCAGACTGCAGCCAGAAATGCCCGGTGCAGTGGTCTTTCATCAGGTAGGTTTTTCCTACGACGAAACACCCATCCTTAAAGACATTAGCCTCTCCATCCGACCGGGAGCATTTATTGGCATCGTTGGTGAAACCGGTGCTGGCAAGAGCACCCTCATTAGCCTCCTGTCACGGTTTTACGACGTTAATCAAGGCTCCATTATGATTGATGGAATCGATATTCGAGATGTTGCCCAAGAAGATCTGCACCGCATCGTAGCGGTGGTCCAGCAAGAAGTAAACCTCTATTCAGGCAGTGTCGCCGATAATATCCGACTCTTCCGACCAGACATTACGCGGGACCAGATTGTAGATGCCGCGCGAATCACCGGTGCGGACGATTTTATTCAACAACTCCCCCAGGGCTACGACACCTGGCTTACTCCTAGAGGCGCCAATCTCTCAAGCGGCCAACGTCAACTGCTGGCTTTCTCCCGCACCGTTATTCTGGACCCGCGGGTCTTGGTGTTAGACGAAGCGACGGCCAATCTCGACGCCGTAAGCGAAATTGCTGTACAAAAGGGCTTGATAAAAGTCGCCAAGCATCGCACCACTATCGTCATTGCACATCGCCTTTCGACGATTCGGGCCGCCGACACGATTTACGTTTTGGAGGCTGGCCGCATCGTGGAGGCGGGGCACCACTCGCAGTTGATGGCGTTCGGCGGAACCTATTACACCATGGTGAAAACCTCGGCCCTCCATGGCACCCAGGAACTAGCCTAGAGCCAGTAGCCGCCGGGGATCGTCTAGAAAGGTCTTAGGAACCTGTAGGGTATGATGGCTTACACTCAGGAGATGAGTAAAGACTCCCCGTGCGGCCTTTCGTGGAGTGACTTTCCACCGTATGATGCAAACACTTGGCCTCGGGATGTGCAGGGCTAATGGGCTAACTCTTCTAAATGGGTGGCGAACTAATAAAAATTCCGCATTAAAGGAGCCAAGATTTTACGGGTACGCGTCGGCAAGCCCTTCACGTCCCCACACGATTTTTCGGAGATAGGCCCGATTGGCATCCAAACCACAAGTCCTCCTGAGCTAAGGTTGCTGGTCTATCCAGTCTGCGTCACCTAAGCTATCACGGTCCAAAGCCACCGGAAATCGCGATCTCTTCTTGCGCCATGACAACAGTCCGGTAAACCAGCACGAGTTCAATCGCATCGGGCCCTATGACACCTCATGGCCCGCTACTACAGCCTTTAGTTTGGCGCGTGCTAGTTTCCCGGTGGGGCCCATAGGCAATGAGCTCACCACGAGTACTCTTGCCGGAACTTTGTAGGCAGCCAACATACGGCCGACATGTTCGGCCGTTATTGCCGGCAAGTCGTCCCGTAAATCTCCTTCCGCCACCACAAAGAGCACTACCTCTTCCCCCAGAATCGGATGGGGAGCCCCGACCACGGCACATTCCGCTACCTCAGGTAGCTGGAGTACTACTTCTTCGACTTCCCGGGGAAACACTTTTTCCCCACCTCGGTTAATGACTTCCCGACTCCGTCCCTTCAAATACAGGAACCCATGGGAATCCAGGTACCCAATATCCCCTGTGGTGTACCATCCTTGGTGCATCTTTTCCCGCGCCCATTGGTTGGGTCCCCAAGCCGGATTAATGACGGGATCTCCTTGAATTTCGATAGCACCGACACGGCCAACGCCCAGGTCCTGCCCCGATTCTCCCACGATGCGAAGCGTCAGCCCGCGGGCTTGACCCGCCGAACCGTTTGGGCTCTCTTCAGGCGGCAAGGGATTCGCCGTAACTTGGCTGGCTGCTTCCGATAGGCCGTAGGTTTCTGTAATCCGAAGACCCCAGCGTTCTTGCCAACGCTCTCTAGTGACCCACGGCAGGGCCATTGATGCGGATCGCACCAGACGGATCGATGCGGACAAGTCGCCGCTAGGACCGGCTACATCGCGTGCAACCAGAGACAGGATTGAAGGCACCGCATTAATCCAAGAAATCTGATGGTCGACAATGTGCTCCCAAAAGCGCGTGAGGTGAAAGGTTCTGGGAATTACGATCGTGCTACCTGTCACGAGACTAGCCAAGATGGCGACGACTTCCGCATTAACGTGGAAGAGCGGGAGCGGCGAGTATCCCCGGTCGCAGGGAGTGAGTCGATGAACTTGGGCGACTTCTCGTGCCGTGTGCAACAAGGCTTGGGTTTGAATGCCTACCGGTTTGGGCTCGCCAGTGGATCCCGAGGTCCACAAGACCACCCCGCCGCCTGCATACGACTGATGGACGGGTGGCTCGACACTGATATCGGTCGGGACATCTCTTAAGGTGACCCCGGCGGAGTCGGCTTCCAGGACCGTCTTCGCACCGACCCGGCTTAAGGTCCGGTGCACATCGTTAGGGGGAGCAACCGGGGCAACCGGGACGGCCACCGCATCCAATGTCAACAGCGCCAGCCAACAAATAACAAACTGATGTGGGGCTGCAAGTTGAATACCCACCCGATCGCCTGGTAACACCCCGCGTTGCCTAAGGGCGTCGCGTAACAATGTGACTTCGTCAAATAGCTCGGAATAGGAAAGTTGCACGAGTGGGCGCTCTTTATCGGGGGGCACCACTAAAAAGGGTTTATTGGTCCAGGTTTTGGCCTGACCCGCTAATATCGTCTCGATGCTAGAGCTCGAATGGTCCATCTTTATCACCTTCCTGTGTCGATACCCGCCGTCAGTTCTTTGCAAGGATGGCGGCGAATTCCTTATGTGGTCGAGATTCAATGGAGCAACCTCGGGTTTCCTGGCCCATGACCAGTACCACCAGAGCACCCAACGCCGTGACGCCCGCAACAAACTCGAAACTTAAGGCAATCCCGCCGCGGGTTAACCAAACCCCCAAAATATAGGGAGCCAGGGCGCCACCAATCAGACGCGCCCAACCTTCAGCAAACCCGACCCCAACGCCACGTATCTCAGTCGGATATTGTTCGGCTGCGTAGACCTTCATTGCGGGATCCACCGCAATGCCAAAAAACGACAGGGCAAGCCCGATCGCGAGCCATTGCACCATGCCGTGCATAAGAGGAAACAGCACGGCGGCAAGGGCTGCCATGAGGGAGAAGCCTACAATCACTGGCTTACGGCCCACCTTTTCGACCAACCAAGATTCCGCCCACTTGCCCGGGACGCTAGCTCCCATGATGATGGCCGCCAGCACATCTACGCTCCCTATCGGCAACCCTTCTCGGGTCAGAATCATGGGCATAAAGGTCATGATGGCATAAAACATCAAAAGAATCGCCGGAAAACCCACCCACAACATGGCCGTACGCCTTCGATAGCGTCGACCGAAAATCCCACCGGTGACCAAAGCTTGCTCCTGCCCACCTCGGTGTGTAGCGGGATCCGACCCAATTGTGCTCCGACTCGACACGGGACTCTCTGTCGCCAGACGGTGGACAATCGATTGAGCCTCCGAATCGCGGCCGTTAAGCGCCAACCATCGTGGAGATTCCGGTAAGTACTTGGATACCAATACCGCAACCACTAAGCCAGAGCCCCCTAGCAGGAAAAGAATTCGCCACGTCAAGGCTCCACTCGCAAGATGGGTGGTCACCAACGCGGCCAACGGTGCCATAAAGTAGCCCACGGACAACGCGGCATCAAGCATCCCGGTCATTCGGCCTCGGGAATGTAGAGGGCTAAGTTCCGTAATCATGGTATATGGCAATGGAAACATGGCCCCTAAACCCAGTCCTGTGACCAACCGCAATACCAAAAACCATTCCCCGTTAGGCACCATGGCGGTAGCCATCGAGCCACACGAATATTCGATTAAAGCCCATACCATCACGCGTTTGCGACCCACTTTGTCAGACAACCATCCCGCCGGCAAGACGCCTAGCGCTACCCCCAGAGTTGCCGCGGTCGCCACCAAACCGACTTCTGAACCAGTTAAGTGCCAAAGATGTTGTAAGGGCGCCAACGTCACCCCAGTCAGTCCAATATCATAGGACTCCATGAGCCAGGCTAAGGCAGCAAGTCCCAGCCAAAACCAATGTAGTCTGGTCAATGGGAGCCGTTCGATTGGGTTGATGTCTACCAAAGAATCACTTGAGGTCAGGGTTGAGATTTTCATGACGTTAGCCTAGCCCACAATCCTTGAGATAGGCTTGAGGGCGGCTGAAGATCATGTAAAGAACGGCGAGGTCCCACAGCCGCATTGGTGCGGTCGTTCCTAACCAGAGAGCAGATTATGAAACCACTGAAATCGCCCTTTCCCGGCTTCTTTAGCCTGGTACATGGCCATGTCGGCAAGCCGCAACAGCAAGTCCGGGGAATTCCCGTCTTGTGGAAACATGGCGACCCCAATACTGGCCGACAGGCGTACCGTATGACGGTTGAGTGTCATGCCCTCTTCCACAGCACGCAAGGCAAAGTTGAGAACCTCTGCCACGCTCTCCTGGGAATATCCCCGGATTAAAAGGCAAAATTCGTCTCCGCCAAGCCTGCCCATCACATGATTCGGGCCAATCGCAGCTTGTACCCGGGCTGCGACAATTCGTAATACCTCGTCGCCCGCAGCATGGCCATACGTGTCGTTGATGGCTTTGAATCCGTCCAAGTCCATATACGCTACGGCCGTTAGAGCGTGGGAAGCCTCGGCGCCTCGCCCGGTGATTTGGGCCAACTGCTCCAAGAAGCTAACCCGATTGGGTAACCCGGTAACCGGGTCGGTCAAGGCTAAGGTTTCCAATGCTTGGCTTCGCTCATAACTGACCAGCCCAAAACTTAGTCCATCGGCCACACGTTCAACGAGTTCGACCACCTCGTCCGAAAAAAATTGTGCGTGGCGCCCATAGGTCACCAGGATATGGGTGACCCGACCATGGCGTCGGATCGGGCAGACCGCTATACTACGGGTTTCCATCGCTCGATAACGTTCCCGATACGGCGCAAGTCCCGGGTCTTCCAAGGTATCCTGTACCACATCGGGCCGGTTTAGTCGGACCGCACGCAGGATCGGTCCCACCTCGTCACGAGGGTCATCCAGCCGAACCCTCCTGTCTGCTACGTAGCGACTCAACGCCTCGTTCCGAGAGCGGGTGACGAGGGGCCGAATCTCACCAGTCATAGTATCAATCTCGCCCACCCACACCATTTCAATCGGCACTTCTTTCCACAAAGCGTCCGCGGTTCCCGAAAACAACGCGGCGCGATCAGACCCCTGGGTTATAAGGCGATAAACGGCAGATAGTACCTGGTAGAGGGCTTTGGAAGTCATCAGTTGAGTGACGTCGGTCCCAATGTGGAGCGATCCTCCGAGTGGTGGACCGAGACGAACTTTGCGGACTTGATAAAATCTGGTGTTCACTTCAACCATAGTCGGATGGTCTTCGGTGGCCAACCATTTAGCGAGAAGGTTGTCCATTACCGTGGCCTGTTTAGGTCCGGATTCCTCAAGCTGACGCAACACACGATTTCGAAAAACCAAATCACCGGCTGCGTTCGCGAACGCCATGGGCGCTGGAACTTCATCAAGTATGCTCGGGATCGAGCGCTCCAACTCTATTTTCCGGGACAATTCATGGTCTGTCGGGTCAGCCACCCGGCCGTGCCCCCTTATCCGATCGTTCTCACTACGTTACATTAGGTAAGATAGCATTAAATCCACCATAGTCGGTAATTCTAAGTGCCATTAAGGCTCTACGCGGAAAAGTGGATTTATCAGCGATCAGGCATCACCCACTCGTCGGCCCAGGCATGGATAGCATGGAGCACCGGCCGAAACGCCTCTCCTTTCGCGGTCAGCGCATACGTTACTTGCACCGGCACCGACGCCACCACGGTCCGAGTGACAATGCCGGCTGCTTCCAAGTCTCTCAGCCGCTCGGCGAGCATGCGGTCGCTAATTTGGGGAATGCTGTCGTGGACTTCTCCGAAACGCCGTGGCCCCGCTAACAGGACTTCCCAAATCAAACCAACCCAGCGTTTACTGAGCAGGCTAAAAGTGTCGCAGAACTTGGGACATAATTCGGCGCGTTCCACAAGGCTTCCCTCCTTTTCCTTACCTATTATACCTAGCATCTTGACAAAGCCACAGGTAGAATTTAGGTTAACCATATTGCATTCACCCGATTGACTAAAATGATACCATTCTAGTCATCCTAACACGGTTCAGTTAAGGAGGTTTTGCAAAAATGCCAGCCGTATCACATCCTCGATGGACAGCGTTACCCCGAGTAGCGGAGCCGGCCATCGATGCTCTGGAACGCCCAGTCTCCGTCATAGCCACGGCTCCGAGTCTTCTTGAAGGAGCAGGATTCCCGGTCCGGCGCCCGTTCCCGAGCCGAGAAATTGGATTTCGTCAGTCCGACCCGTTTTTATTGCTCGATCATATGGGAGCCGTAGAGTACGCCCCGGGGGAGCCCAAAGGCGCACCATGGCATCCTCACCGCGGGTTTGAAACCGTGACCTATATTATCGACGGCGCGATGCAGCATCGAGACTCGCAAGGCGGTGGAGGTCTTATTACCAACGGGGCCACCCAGTGGATGACAGCGGGCTCTGGTCTCTTACATGACGAAATGCCTCCCGAAGAATTAGTACAAAGCGGCGGACTCTTTCACGGCTTTCAGCTCTGGGTGAATCTCCCCAGTCATCTCAAATGGACCCCACCTCGCTATCAAAGCTTAGAAGCTAGTCAAGTGACGCTCGCAACGTCTTCTCATGGCGATGCGTTATTGCGGATCATTGCGGGCGACCTCGGGGGCATTAAGGGCCCCGGCGTCACTTGGATTCCAGTAACCGTGGTCCACGCCACTCTAGAGCCCGGAGCACAGGTGCGTTTGCCCTGGCCTGATCATTTCACCACCCTCGCTTATGTCCTGTCCGGGTCGGGTAGCATCGGTAAAGACCAGGTATTGATTCATGAGGGGCAATGCGCTCAAATGGGTTCCGGCTCAGTGTTACGCATCGGCTCGAGCCTGGCCCCAAGCGGTCCCGGCGCAGCACTGGAAATACTCCTTCTAGGCGGGGAGCCGATCCGCGAGCCGATTGCCACCTATGGCCCTTTCGTGATGAATACCCACGATGAAATCGTGCAAGCCTTCGAGGACTACCAGGCAGGACGAATGGGCACTGTACCTGCTGTTACGCTGAATCCCGAAAAGAGCTAGCGAGATGGTTTCGGTGCTAAAAGTCCGGCCGAAAAGTTTCGCGGCAAGCGGACCCATCGCCCTCTTTAACGGGTGGGTGCCCTCGCCCCCACAAATTATCGAATGTATCCCGGCCGTCGCCGACGTCATCGCCGCTCCCTTACCGATGTTCGGCGGCATGAGGATGGTCGTCTACAACCGCAGCGATGTGCCGGTGACGGTCACCCTTCACTACGAATGAACCGAGTACTTAGCGATTGCGGTGTCAATTTGGGGCAATGGCAACCAGCCATCGTGGCTCCAGATAATCTTTCCGGATTTTGCTGTCAGTACGAGCCAAGGCTGGTCTTGAACCTGGTATCCATCCGCTACTTGACCCGTGGCATCAATGGCCACTGGATAGTTAAGGGGTGTTTTTAACTGCGCCAGGAACGCGGATAAGGCATGAGACGAGGGCTCGGTCGGGGCCTCGTCGATCGCCACGAGGGAAGGCCAGTGATTCCGGGCGGCGATTCCTGGGTACGCATTTAGTGTGTCTAGGTTACTGGCTAAGGGGCTGGTCTCTTTGAGCCAAGTTGCAAAGAACACCAACAGGTGCGGGTGATCGGGGCCGAGTCCCACCTTGGACTGCGATGTGGTGGTGAGTGTGGTGGATGTGGTGGGGCTAATTCCAGGGATGTACGCATAAGAGATCGCCGGAAGTCGAACGGGATGTGGTAACAATTTGTCAATATTGGTCGCCAGTACATGAGCTTGTTGCCCAATGCTGGCATAAGCCATTTGGCTGTCATAAATCTTTATCTCTTGACCCTTTTGGTTGATGAGATAGATTGCAGGGGTGTGGTCGATCGCACCATGCAGCACCGCCACGTAAATTCCGTAAGCTTTCCACACCTTAGCCAACTGGGTCGGACTTCCCGTCAAAAAATCCCACGAATTCAACAGGCCATGGACGGTCGAATAGGCTTTGACATCGGCGACCGAGGTGGCGGTCGGATTGGCATTCACCCCTAGCAACTGCACCTGGGAGCCCTGGCTCCCCAGCATGCGTACCGCTTCAATGAGAGACTCCGTGGTAATTGGGCAAATCGTGGTGCACTGACTATCGGTAAAGGCCAGCACGACCACTTTGCCCCGGAATTGGGACAGTTGCATCGGCTGTCCAAACTGATTGGTCAACCGGAAGTTTGGCGCCGGGCGTCCTCCCAGTGAAGTCCCGGGATCGACATTGGGATTGGTGGAAAGCGGCGTGATCGCCGCGACCTTAGGAGAGGACGCGGGGTTACGGTGGCCCAGCATGAAACCTACAACAACAGCAATGACGGCTATAATGAATAAACTCCCGACCTTTAGTAAACCCAACCGTCTCAAAATCGATACCACTCCACATTAAAGACGTCACCATGCAGGTCCAGTATACGGCATGATCCGGCAATTATCTAATAAGGATGGTGCCCCGTTCTAAGATTCCGGGGTCACCAGCGGCAACCACATAGTGAATATGCTCCCCCCCGTATGCCGCGCTTCCCATCGTAGGTCGCCCTGGTGTTGACGCAAGATCCGTCGTGCAATGGGTAGTCCCACACCGTGACCGTTGGCCTTCGTGGTAACCCCAGGCTCAAAAAGCTTTCCGCGCAGCTCCTCTGGGATGCCCACTCCACTATCACGCACCGCAATGCCGCCAAAGTCCCCTTCACGGAGCAAAATCGCCTCAATGGTCCCGCCCGGAGGAGTGGCCTCGAGCGCATTATCCAACAAGATTCTGAGGCATTGCCGCAACGAGAGTCCGTCGGCATTGGCACAAAAGGTATCGCCCGCCACCCGGAGCGCGACCCGTTGCCTACGGGCATTTTCCAGGTAGTCGTCACATACTTCTCGTACCAGTCCACCTATATCCAGTTGGTCGAATGCCCGTACCGTATGGAGTGCCAGCATGACGTCCACGATTTGGGTTAGTTCTTCGAGATTGCGAGAAATGATGTCTCGGTGATGGGGATCCAAAATACCGAGTTCCCAATACCCTTTGATGATCGCTAAAGGACTCCGAATATCGTGAATGGCGCCAATCGATACCCATCGGTCGTAATCCGACTCACGTTCCGGCTCGCTCGATATGGGTAAGGCGCTGGCCTCTGGTCGTGAACTCGTCATGGCTCGTGTCGCACACATGTTAGTCACCTCTTGGTTGTAGATTGGGATGACTATATTTCGACATGGAGTACCTAATTCCCTGTTGCACCCTTCTTAATTACAGAAAATTCGTTCCCCAAAATCCGCGGTAATTCGATGCCATCCGACATTTTTCGAGAATATCTCTTCTCG
>JAKADJ010000062.1 GCA_021820645.1 Bacillota bacterium | reverse complement strand
CGCCGGAAAGATAAGCGGGATCATTGACTTTGGGGATTTAATGGTAGGAGACCCAGCCTTTGACTGGTCGGGATGGGAATCCGGATCGGCACCCGATCGCTATAGGGACCGTATTCGGTTTTATCGTTGGGTAGCACCGACTTACCAGATCCGATTTTTGTTAGAGCATGGTACGGTAGAAGAGGTCGAACGACTCGTGAAAGAATGGATTGCGGGCTGGTGACCCGTATATCGGGGAGGGATTAGATGGTCAGGGACCAAACACCTTGGATGGACTTTGGCACTAGTAACGATAGCTGACGTAATGTCCGTGCTTATAGGAATCCCCCGGCTTGGCAGAACCGCTTTGGGCTTCTTGTCATAGAGAGGCGTCCCTAGGCATAGACTGGGCTGACGGATGAAAATGCCGGAGTCCCGTTCACACAAACCGATAGGGAGCCTTTATCGTGACCCCATAGGGAGTGTCATAATGTGTCGCTTGTGAGCGTCTCGTGCCAAGAGAGACTGTCCGGCACCATCCGGTCTCCTTGAGTCTAACCAGGCATAGGAATCCGATGATATCGTTGCCTTGACGAAAAAAATTTTTAAAGTCAGCAGGAATTTCACTTTGTTACGCGAATCACTAATAACTAGAGACTTAAATTCAGTCGAAGTGTACCTAGGGATCCACCGACAATTGCTCGGAAGGACCAAGCGGTACAGGCTCTCACTACTGATGAGCTACACCGTGGGGATAAAAAACCCGTGGCAGGTTCGGCGCTTTAATTGAACTTGCACGTGGGGCATTTGCCTCGCTTGCCTACAGGCTATGACAGGGAATAGATGTAGGAGTGTAGCACACAGCGACTTAGGATTCGGTGAAAGCCTAAGGTTACGTCTATATCTTCTCACCCTCGAGCCCATGCTTTCCGAACCCTACGGGGTGTAGATAAAGCCGGGTGATGTCCGTTATCCATTACGAGAGGCTCTCAATAGAGGGTAAACAAGGGTGGTACCACGCTAAGGCGTCCCTTTCACAGAAAGGGACCATTTTTGTTTTGCGAACAGGGGGAGGGATTTGCGTGACGAACCACACTATCGGAATTGAGATGCAGGATGGTCTCGGTGCCCTACAACGTCTCTTATTGTTGCTGGGCCAGCGCAACATTGTGATCCAACACCTGACCGTGCAGACGGCTCCTCATGAGGGGTCGATGGTTGCCCATGTGGGAATCGAGGGAGATCCCCGGCGAGCCGAGTGGATAATGCGGCAACTATTTCGTCATAAGGGCGTTCGCCGTGTCTATCGGGTGGAGCCATCCCAACAGCCAACCTGGATGGAGGTCCAAGTGGCACCGCAGCAAGAGATCCAAAGGACGGATGGAGTGACCGTTTTAGAAGAAGATCACACCCATGGCCGTTACCGGGTGACAGGTTGCCAACACGACCTGACCCGTTGGGTCGAACTCCATGCTGGGCAGGTGCAAGCGGTGTCCCAGACCGGCCTTTGGCCGCGATTACGAAACGCAGATCCAGTGAGGACTGTGGGCAAATTACAAGGAGGAATGGCCAGTGAACGCAAAGTTATATTACGACGACAGCGCCGATCTCGGGTGGCTAGCAGGTAAGACTGTAGCGATTGTAGGATATGGGAGTCAGGGGCATGCTCATGCACTCAATCTGCGTGACAGTGGTGTGCGCGTCGTGGTGGGCATTCGACCTGGTGCGTCAGCAAACCGAGCCGCTGCGGAAGGGCTTACGGTCATGAGCGTGCGCGATGCGTCGGAAAGCGCCGACGTGGTGATGGTGTTGGCACCCGACCATCTGCAAGGGGACATCTATGAGCAAGAAATTCGACCGGGTCTGAAACCCGGGAACGCATTAGCGTTTGCTCATGGGTTTTCGATCCGATACGAACAAGTGGTACCGCCGCATGATGTGGATGTGTTCATGATTGCCCCCAAAGCGCCGGGACATTTGGTTCGTCGTCTATATGTGGAGGGTCAGGGTACGCCGGGACTCTTGGCGATTCATCAGGATGCGACCGGTCATGCCGAAGAGCTTGCCTTGGCCTATGGAAAAGGGATCGGTTGCACCCGAGCTGGCGTGATTCGCACCACCTTTGCGGAAGAAACCGAAACGGATTTGTTTGGCGAGCAGACTGTTCTTTGTGGGGGCATCACCGCACTGATCCAGGCCGGGTTTGAAACCTTGGTGAAGGCGGGATACCAGCCGGAAATCGCCTATTTCGAAACCTTGCACGAGATGAAGCTGATCGTCGATCTCATGTACGAAGGAGGACCGCGCGCCATGTGGTATTCGGTCTCAGACACTGCGGAGTACGGAGGCATGACCGTTGGGCCCACGTTGATTACGGAAGACACAAAAAAGCGCATGGGTGCGGTCCTCGAAGATATCCAAAACGGAAACTTCGCAGAGCGGTGGATTAACGAAAATCGTCAAGGACGCCCGCGATTTACGCAGTTACGTCAAGAGGCCGCCACCCATCCAGTGGAAGCCGTGGGTCGTGAATTAAGGAGCATGATGTCGTGGTTGAAACCGTCGGTCGTGGATACTGAAGTTCCGAGTTAGGAAGGAGAATGGACGTGGGAAATCCAGATGCAAATCGAGTCAAGATTTTTGATACCACTTTGCGTGATGGAGAGCAGTCGCCTGGCGTCGCACTGTCAGGACAGGAAAAGTTGGCGATTGCAGAGCAACTGGCACGCTTGGGCGTCGATGTTATTGAAGCGGGATTCCCACAGGCTTCGGTTGGGGACTTCGATGCGGTGCGGACAATTGCGAAAAACGTATCGGGTGTGACCATTGCGGGACTGGCACGATGCCATGAGGCGGACATACGACGGGCCGCGGAGGCCGTGGAGTTGGCCAAAAAGCCAAGGATTCATGTGTTTTTAGCCACCTCGCCCATTCACATGCGCTCTAAGCTGAAGATGACGGCCGAGGAGGTGATTGACCGTGTGGGACGGATGGTGACACTCGCTCGGTCTTATTGTGAGGACATCGAATTTTCGGCTGAGGATGCCACACGCTCGGACCACGATTTTCTTTGTCGGGTGGCCCGCGTCGCGGTTGCTGCGGGGGCGCGTACCATTAACCTTCCGGACACAGTCGGCTACACCACTCCCGACGAATATCGCGAATTAGTTCGATGCGTCCGAAGGGCGATTGCGGATGACACCATCACGGTCTCGGTACACTGTCACAATGATTTGGGGCTCGCGGTGGCCAATACCCTGGCTGGGATTGAGGCGGGATGCCGCCAGGTAGAGGTGGCGGTGAACGGGATCGGAGAACGGGCGGGCAATGCGGCACTGGAAGAGGTCGTGATGGCCTTATCAGCGCGCCACGATGCCCTCAAAGTGACCCATGGCGTAGAAACGCGGGAAATTTACCGGGCAAGCCAAATGGTAAGCCGACTCACGGGGATGCCGATTCAATTCAACAAAGCCATTGTCGGGCGCAACGCGTTTCGCCACGAATCTGGTATCCATCAGGATGGGATGCTGAAGGATCCCAGTACCTATGAAATTTTGATGCCGGCAAGCATTGGGATAGGGTCTACCGTGTTTGTACTCGGGAAGCACTCTGGACGCCATGCGCTACGCCAACGCCTCGACGAACTAAACCTGTCGGTAACGCCAGAACAACTTGATGACCTTCAGCACCGGATTAAGGCGTTGGCCGAGGAAAAATCGGCTATCAACGACCAAGATCTAGAGGCTCTCTGGCACGATGTGGTGGGCCGAGGTATCGAGACACCGTTCAGTGAACTGGTATCGTGGCAGGTAACTACGGGCACTCAAGTCCATCCCACCGCGCATGTCGTTATTCGACAGGAGGAGGGGATCGTGGAAGATTCCGGAAGTGGCGACGGACCCGTTCATGCCTTATTTCAGGCCATCAGTCGTGCGGTAGGGCAACCGGCGGCTGAGCTCTCAAGTTACCAACTCATTCCGGTATCACCAGGTGAAGGGGGATTGGCTGCGGTCAGGGTCTCCGTGGTTGTGGACGCCATAGAGAGCTTAGGGCAGTCCACCGATAGTGATGTATTAAGAGCCTCGGCCATGGCTCTACATCAAGCATTGAGTCGAGTACGAGAAAAGATTCGGAAAGGTGTTGTGGCATAAGACATGGCGACGAGACACCTCTTGGTTTTGGCGGGTGATGGCATTGGACCGGAAGTCACGAGTGCCGCTTTGCGGGTACTCGATAACATTGTCCGCAAATCAGGAATTACGGTCGAGGTGGCGAGCGGCTTGATTGGTGGTGCAGCGATTGATGCCACCGGGACACCGCTTCCCGACGAGACCTTGGCCCAAGTCCACAAGGGAAGCCCGGTGCTGTTGGGAGCAGTAGGGGGACCCCAGTGGGCCGATGGACCGCGACCCGAAGCCGGACTCCTGGACTTACGACGCCACATGGCATTGTGGGCTAATTTGAGACCGTTCGAAGTGTTTGCCGGCATGCAAGACCAGTCGCCCCTCAAACGACCTCATGGTGTCAAAGGACTTATTATTCGCGAGCTTACGGGAGGTGCCTATTTCGGGGAACCCCGGGAACGGGGCGGGGAGGGTGACCAAGGCTGGGCGCTGGACACCATGATTTATCATCGCTATGAAATCGAACGCATTGTGCGTTTAGGATTTCACTACGCGGAACGCATGAAGGCACCTCTAACATCGGTCGATAAGGCTAATGTCCTGGAAAGTTCTCGGTTGTGGCGAGAAACTGTGGAGCGTGTTAAGCGAGACTTTCCGATGGTCCCTGTTGTTCATCGGCTGGTGGATGCGGCTGCGATGGACATGGTGGTTCACCCGGAACACTTTCAAGTAGTGGTCACCGAAAACCTATTCGGAGATATCCTGAGCGATCTCGCCGGGGGCCTGGTAGGAAGCCTGGGTCTCCTAGGATCGTCCTCTGTGGCTGGTCAACCGGGAACGCGGGGTCTCTTTGAACCGGTTCACGGTTCTGCTCCAGATATTGCGGGACAGGGGATTGCCAATCCGGTGGGCGCACTATTGTCACTGGCGTCACTGATGCGGTGGTCGTGGCAGGATGACGCATCGGCTGGCGCGGTCGAAACCGCAGTAAAAGAAACCTTGAGATCCGGAGTTCGCACGCCGGACCTTGGTGGGAGCGACTCCACCGCATCGATGACGGAAGCGGTTATCAAACAGTTAAACAGATAGAGGGAGGCATAGGGCCATGACGGGAGCAGAATTGGCATGGAAAATCTTCAGGGACTTGGGGATCTCCAAGGTATTTGGAGTCCCTGGTGGAGCGATTCTGCCATTGGTGGATGCGATGGTGGCGCATCAAGACACCTTAGAGCTCATTGTGACCCGCCACGAATCTGCTGCGATCCACGCTGCGGACGGATATGCGCGGGTTACAGGTAAGCCAGCGCTGGCTCTGGCGACGTCCGGCCCTGGCGGTACCAATGTGATAACCGGATTGGCTACCGCGATGACCGATTCGGTGCCGGTTGTGTTAATCCTGGGCCAAGTACCAACCACGCTTATCGGCACTGACGCCTTTCAAGAGGCAGACCTGTTTGCGATGACGATGTCGGTGGTTAAGCATAGTTGGCGCGTGACGGAAACGGATGAAATCGCTCTTATATTACAGGAAGCGTATCGGGTGGCGGCGCAAGGGAGACCGGGACCGGTGGTGGTAGAATTTCCCAAGAACATCCAATTGGCGGAAGTGGCGACGGGCGTCGAAACCGTAATCGATCCAGAGGTGCGACCTGCTTGGGTTCCTGGTGCTTTAGCTTGGGCGCGAGCTCGGGCTTATCTGGCTCGCGCCGAACGCCCGGTGCTCTATATCGGCGGTGGGGTAGCGTCGAGTGGTACCGCAGCACAGATTCGTACCTTGGCGGAGCGCTTCGACTGTCCCGTGACGACCACGCTGTTAGGGCTTGGGGGATTTCCGAGTTCTCATCCGTTGTCCCTAGGCATGTTGGGTATGCATGGTACGTGGTGTGCCAACCACGCGATGCAGGAGGCGGATCTCATTATTGCCTGCGGGGTGCGATTTGATGATCGGGTAACCGGGAAACTTGATGAATTTGCGCCTAGGGCACGGATCATCCACATTGAAGTAGACCATGCCGAAATTAATAAGTTGGTGCGACCTGACGTGGTCATGCATGGAGATCTGACCGACGTATTGCCGAAATTGACACGCATTGTTCCGATTCGAAAGCATGCGGCGTGGCGCCAGACCATCGACCAATGGAAAGTGGAGCATCCACTGCGGGTGCCGTTGGCCCCGGCTGGCACTATCGCTACCGCAGACGCCTTACACGTGTTACGCGACACGATCGATGCCGAGGATGTGATCGTCACCGAAGTGGGTCAACACCAAATGTGGGCTGCATTATGCATTCCCCGTGACCAGCCTCGACGATTTCTCACATCCGGAGGAGCGGGAACCATGGGCTACGGGTTTCCAGCGGCCATGGGGGCTAAGATGGCCTTGCCTCATCGTCGAGTAGTACTGGTGGCGGGCGATGGAAGTTTCCAGATGAATCTGCAAGAGCTAGCCACACTGGCCCAATATCGAATTGGGGTGGTTCTCTTGGTGTTAAATAATCAGGGTCATGGGATGGTGCGTCAGTGGCAGGACCTGTTTCACGGACACCGACGCTATGGGGTGCGGCTGATTAACCCAGACTTTGTTAAATTAGCCGATGCTTTTGGGATTCAGGGCTTTTCGGTTAATACGGTTGACGGTTTGCGAGAGGCTTTGGCTGTGACCCACGCCGTGGATAGACCTGTGCTCATCGAAGTGGCGGTCCCCGAAGATGAACATGTATACCCGATGGTGCCGGCCGGGCATTCGTTATCCACAGTTCTCGAAGGATAGACAAGCGAGTACGCTATGGGAAAAGGGAGCGAGAAACATGGAACAACCGGTAGAACGGCTAATTTTCATCAATGGGGAGCTAATCCCCGCATCCAAAGCTTCAATATCCGTCTTCGATCACGGGTTCTTGTATGGGGATGGGATCTTCGAGGGCATTCGGGTATATTCTGGGCGCGTGTTTAAGCTTGACGAACATCTCGACCGACTCTATGATTCGGCGAAAGCATTACTGCTGCAAATTCCGTATACGAAAACTGAAATGAGTGATGCGGTCTTACACACGGTGCGGGCTAATGACTTACACGATGCCTACATTCGACTCGTGATATCTCGGGGACCAGGAGACTTGGGTCTTGATCCCACCAAATGTGCTCACCCGACCGTCATCATTATCGCGGACACGATTCGCTTATATCCTGAGGAAGTGTATCAACGGGGAATGGACTTGGCCGCGGTCGCCATTCGGAGGCCCGGTACCGATGTTTTGAACCCTGCGATCAAGTCACTCAATTATCTGAACAGTGTACTTGCGAAGATTGAAGCGAACTTGCGAGGTCTTTCTGAGGTCTTGATTTTGAACCAGGCGGGTCATGTCGTGGAAGGGACTGGAGACAACGTGTTTTTGGTGAAGGGGGGCGCTTTAATAACCCCCCCAACCTACTCCGGGATCTTAAACGGGATCACCCGTCAGGTTGTGTTGGATTTGGCTCATACGCGCGGCATTGTGACTTACGAACACCCGATCACGCTCCACGACGTATACACCGCCGACGAATGCTTTTTAACAGGGACGGCTGCGGAGGTAATTGGAGTCGTGTCCTGCGACGGGCGTCAGATTGGATCCGGAGAGGTTGGGAAGGTCACAAAACTACTACGGGAGGCATTCTTCAGCTACGCCCGGACTCAGGGCGTGCCGGCGTATGCGAAGGGAACCCTTACCCTATGAGCGATGGAACGAACATTTACTATCAAGGAGAACCCGGTTGCTTTAGCGAAGCGGCGATTTTAAGCCATTGGCCTCAAGCCCGGGCCGTGGCCCGGGCGGCATTTGAAGAGGTAGTCAGCACCTTAACCGACCACCCCCAAGCGATCGGTTTGTTGCCCATCGAGAATGCTTATCGGGGGCCTGTCTACGACGTGTTGGATCTGCTGACCAAGGCGGTCGTCCCGCTAGGCGTCCGAGCCGAAGTGGTACAACCCGTACGTCTGGCCCTATTAACACGACCTGAGACTCGATTGGAGGATGTTCTGGTGGTGCGATCGCATCCCCAAGCACTCATGCAAAGTCGAGGATACTGGAGCATTCGGGGCTGGCGTGCCGAACCCACACTGGACACTGCGGGAAGTGCGCGCGAATTAGCGGAAAATGGGGCCCCTGGGGTCGCTGCGATTGCGAGTCCATGGGCCGCGAGCCTCTATGGGCTCAACGTCCTGGCCGATAACATTCATGACCATAAAGACAATCGGACAAGATTTTGGTTGGTATCTCAAACCTCGCGAGGTGGGTTCCAGTCTCCGCTGGGGATTTATAAAACCAGCATGATCTTTGATGTGCCGAACGTACCGGGGAGCTTAGTCAAGGTATTGAATCATTTTAGCCGCTATGAATTGAATATGAATAAGGTGGAATCGCGACCGCGGCCGGGGGTCCCCTTCGCATTTCGGTTTTGGGTGGATATTAGTGGCGAACCCGAAAGGGTAGCCCAAGCCTTAGCCGACGCGAGCTACGAGACGGAATGGATGCGAATATTAGGGGAGCGCTATCCCGTCTTTGACCAATAAGGTCCCCGATAGCAGGTCCTCCCTTGGAATCGATTCTACGTAGAGTCATGGTGCGCGATATAATAGCCACAGCGGGCGATCCCGGAAACGCCGAAAACCGGCGTCTACTTGAACCCGAGATCTAATTTTTGGAGGAGGATGTGTTGTGGAGTATAGACATCTTGGCGCCAGCGGTTTAATTGTCTCTCAGATCGGCCTCGGCACTAATGCCTTTGGGGGGCGCGCGGATCAGGAGACATCGATCAAGATTATCCACGCGGCCCTAGATAACGGAGTCACCTTGTTGGATACCGCGAACGGTTATTGTGGTGGAGAATCAGAGCGCATTATTGGGGAAGCCCTTCGCGATCGACGTAGCCAAGTGGTGTTGTCGACCAAGGCAGGACTGCCGGTGCGGGAGGGAGTCTATGGACACGGCACATCACGGCACCATCTCATGCAAGAGCTCGAGAGGAGCTTGCAGCGGCTGAATACCGACTACATAGACCTCTATTACGTTCACACCTTTGATCCGACCACTCCTTTGGAAGAAACCCTGAGAACTTTAGACGATATGGTGCGAGCGGGAAAGGTCCGGTACGTTGCTGCCTCTAATTATGAGGCATGGGAACTCATGAAGGCCTTGGGCATCAGCCAGCGAAACAATTGGGCAGCTTTTATCGGTATCCAGACGTCGTACTCGCTGGCCGACAGAACGCCAGAGCGTGATCTGGTGCCGCTATGTGCCGATCAAGGATTGGGGATTGTGGCCTATTATCCCCTTGCGGGGGGGATTTTATCGGGCAAGTATCGCGGGGGGCAGGTGCCACCGGGCTCTCGGATGCAGCAGAACCCCGGGTTTGGTCGTATGGTGGATACGTCTCGACTCGAGGTGTCGGCAACATTAGCGAGTCTTGCGGCGGAATATGACGTGGCGCCCGCCGCGTTAGCATTGCGTTGGTTGGTGGAACAACCTCAAGTTGGCAGTGCCATCGTGGGTGCGACGCGGGTCGAGCAAATGGAACAAAATCTCCAAGCGCTCACCATAAATTACGGAGCCGACCTCCAACTCCGGCTCGACCAAGCCACGGAAGGATTTAGGCACGGTCCGCGGTTCGGATGGTATCGGCTCGACGCTTAGGCACTCTGCAAGAGGTATATTTTGGCGCCAAGAACGATAGAATACACCACGCGATGGGACGAGTGAAGGGACCGGGCTTAGTTGGGAATCTCCATCACGTCTCATCCCGGTTTGGTTGAACGGACGCGAACGGAGCCGTTCGTCGCGTTAAGGAGTTCGGTTTCGAGGGCAGGCCAAGCACTCCGGGACACGCGAAACGAGGCATTGATTTCGCTCGCAAACTCCGTG
>JAKADJ010000061.1 GCA_021820645.1 Bacillota bacterium | reverse complement strand
ATAGGGTATCGGCATGCGGTTTTCGGTCGCGTAAAGCACACTGACAAGGCGTCCTTTCTGGTCGTAAATGGTGGTATCAGCCGGCAAGTTCGGGGCCGGCAGTGCTAACCACGCCGTGGGCAGCAAGACGGTGGTGGCTCCAATCACCAGTGCGGGTAAACTCACCATGGCGCCGGTGTTGCCCACTTTATCGCGTAATCGATGCCAATACGATTTGGCGCGGTTTTGCGGATGCGAGTGTCGAGATTTCCGGGATTCCATCCAAACCCCTCCTTTTCCGAGCTAGTATTGCCCGTTTCGACCGTTCCTTTCCGGTTTGGATGAATTTCGCTAAAAACTCCAGGGACGGGTATGCTATCTACGAAAAACGTTGTATTCTAAGGAACGTCTCGCTATAATGTGCGAAGAATTTTCTGGAACCTCAGGAAGGACGTGGCGTCGTGTTAGAGACCCCGAAGAAATTTACTTTACTAGCTGGATCTGCTGAAGGTCCTACCCGCCTCAATGCATTTGATCACGCGTTGTTGGCCGCGGGAATCGGCAATGTTAATCTATTGCGGGTCAGTTCCATCTTGCCCCCCAACGCGACGGAAGTGAATGAACTCAAGATTGTGCCGGGACAACTGATGCCAACGGCATACGGCACGATTACTTCCGAGACGGAGGGCGAATTGATTTCGGCTGCCGTGGCTATTGGTGTGGGCGAGTGGGATGAGTATGGGGTTATTATGGAGTTCTCTGGCCGTTGCGGCAAAGAGCAAGCGGAAGAACAGGTGGCCGAGATGGCCCGCGCAGCATTTCGACAACGAGACCGCGAGATTAAGCGGATTATCGTACGGGCCAGCGAGCATCGCGTCGAGAAAATCGGCTGTGCTTTTGCGGCCGTGGCACTTTGGTATTAACTGCGTGGAATCCCGGTTGCGGGCACTTTTTCATGTTCGAAGGTCACCCAACAGGATATTCGTTTACTCAGGTAGCATTGGAGAAAGGAGAAGCGGGATTGGGGCGGTCTGACCGCTGTGCTATCCCTCCCCGGCATGATGCCGAGGTGTCCCGCACACTGAGATGAAAATTTGGTTTACGGAAGACCAGACCGATGGCGTACGTCTGGGCCTTAAGGTCGAGTCCCTATTATGGAAAGAAACTACCGCGTATCAAGAACTGGTGGTGGCTAATACGGAATCCTATGGGCGGCTTTTGGTGCTGGACGGAGCTGTACAAACCACCATCGGGGACGAATTTGTGTACCACGAGATGATTACCCATGTGCCGTTGTCGCTACACCCCCATCCGCGGAAGGTGGCGGTGATCGGCGGTGGCGATGGCGGGGCGATTCGCGAGATTTTGAAGCATCCCTCGGTCGAAGAGGCCCATCTGATTGAGATCGATGAAAAAGTGGTGGAGGCGTCGCGGCGTTTTTTCCCGGAAATTGCCGTGGGCTTAGATGATGACCGTGCGTTCTTGCACTACACCGATGGCATTCAGTGGGTGAAAGACGCCCACGACTTTGATGTGATCATTGTCGACTCCACGGATCCCGTGGGTCCCGCCGAAGGACTCTTCGTCCCGGAATTTTATCGCAGCATTTACGAGGCGCTTGGTGAGCACGGGATCCTAGTGGCCCAGTCAGAATCTCCCTTCTTACAACCCCATCTCATTCAGCGAGTGATGACCGGCATTGCGCAGTCCTTTCCCGTCACGCGCCTCTACTTGGCTTCGATCCCGACCTATCCCAGTGGGCTCTGGAGCTTTAGTTTAGGGGCCAAAGGGGATCTGGTGAGTGAGGTTCGTCCCGAGTTGCGGGACATGCCCACCCGTTATTGGACGCCCCAAATCCAACGGAGTTGTTTTGACCTCCCGAAATTCGTGGAAGAGTTGGTGCGATAAATGAGTGATTGGTTTTATCGGACAGATCGGTTTTTAGGCATGAACAGCCACTGGGAATCTGCCGACTGGATCTATTTTGGGATCCCGATGGATTTCACGGCATCGTTTCAGCCGGGGTCGCGGTTTGGTCCCGCGCGGGTTCGGGAAAGCTCGTACGGCATTGAGACCTACTCGTGGGCTCAAGACCGAGATTTAGAAGATCTGAAAATTCACGATGCAGGGGACATCGAACTTCCCTACGGGAATGTGACGGACAGCTTAAAACGGATCCATGAGGCAGCCGATAGGGTCTTGACCGAAGGCAAGCGCTTTTTCGGTTTAGGTGGAGAACATCTCGTCACACTGCCTTTAATTCAGGCCGTCGTAGCCCGCTATCCCGATCTCGTGGTGGTGCATTGGGATGCGCATGCGGACTTGCGTGACGACTACATGGGGGAACGGTTATCTCATGCCACCGTATTACGTCGCGTGGCCGAACTATTGAAGCCGCACCATCTCTTTCAGTTTGGAATTCGATCGGGTACCAAGGATGAAGCCCAATTTGCCCATCAATACACCCGCCTCTACCCGCATCATGTACTGGAACCCCTGACTTCGGTGCTGCATGAGTTGCGTGGGCGGCCCGTCTATGTCACCATAGATATCGACGTGGTGGACCCAGCCTTTATGCCCGGCACCGGCACCCCTGAACCGGGCGGAATTTCTTCCCAAGAAGCGCTTTCGGCTCTCAGACAACTGGCCGACCTTAACGTGGTCAGCATGGACCTCGTGGAAGCGATGCCGGCTCACGATGTGTCGCAACGGTCAGGAGTTCTAGCCGCCAAGATGGTTCGGGAGGCCTTGTTGGCGATCGGGCGCTAAGCGGGCGTTCACCCCAGACTAGAGAAGCGTGGGGGATAAAGATGGCGTCGTATTCGCGGTTTGGGGAAGCCCAAGCCCATATTGTCCAATCCCTCGACACGGCATTGCGTGCTCGAGGATTCGACAATTTAAAGAGCTACATCGAGGTCGATCGTCCTACGGAAGACGGGCATGGCGACTTGGTTTCCAATGTCGCCTTAAAAGTGGCGCGCTTCACCAAAATGGCGCCTTTAGCGCTGGCTTCCGCATTGGCTGCAGATTGGAACGACGATGCGGTAGTCGAGCGCGTCGAGGCCGCAGGGCCTGGATTTCTAAACTTTACCTTGAATACCCGCTGGATGGCCGAAGTGGTCCACCAAGTGCGGGCGGAGGGTGCCAGCTATGGAAGAACGACAGCAGCTGGTCACGGGGACCGCATCCTCATTGAGTTTGTGTCGGCTAATCCGGTGGGGCCGATGGTGGTTGTTAATGGCCGTGCCGCGGCTATCGGGGATAGCTTGGCTCGGATCTTGAATGCGGCGGGTTTTACGGCGCATCGGGAATTTTACGTCAACGATGGCGGTAACCAGATATTAAAGTTAGGTCATGCGATCCTCTTGAGACTCCAGGAACTTCAAGGTCGGGACGTGATGAGCACCTGGCCCGACGATGTGTACCCCGGCGAGTATGTCATTAGTGTCGCCACAGCGTGGCGTGCCGAGCATCCCGATATTGTGATCGACGACCTCGATGAATCCAGTTATGAATTATTAGGAGACTATGGCGCCAAAAAGTTTCAACAACAACATGAAGCAGTTTTGCGGGGATTTGGGGTGGAATTTGACCGCTGGTATCACGAGCGCGAGCTGCGTCAAGCTTTGGCTCCAGAAGCTGTCATCGATCGCCTGGACCGGCTAGGGTTTATGGAAACCAAAGACGGTGCACGGTGGTTTTTGTCTGAGAAATTTGGTGACGACAAGAATCGGGTGATGGTGAAATCCGACGGTACCATGACCTACTTTGTGCCCGATGCCGCGTATCATGCGGACAAATTTGACCGTGGCTATCACTATGTGATTGATCTCCTCGGCCCGGATCATCATGGGTACGTGGGACGGATGCGCGCCGTAGTCAAAGCGCTGGGCTATCCTCCCGACCGACTTGAAATCCTGATTGTAGGATTAGTGCGTCTGATGCGTGGAGAAGAATTGGTGCGCATGTCAAAGCGTAAGGGAAGTTATGTTCCTCTCGAAGACCTGATTGAAGAGGCGGGGGTCGATCAAGCGCGATACTTCTTTTTAGAGCGGGCTCCTGAAACCCCGATGGATTTTGATTTGGATTTAGCAAAACTGAGAGATTCTAAGAACCCGGTCTATTACATTCAATATGCCGGAGCAAGAATCCATGGTATCTTGCGGCAATGGCGGGATCTGGGTGAGCCAGATGTCGAACTAGACCTAGCCTATTTACAATCCCCCCATGAACGTCAACTGTTGTGGCTCTTAGCTCGGTATCCCGACGTGATCGTTCGGGCTGCGATGGAGAGGGCGCCTCAACACCTGCCCCGGTACCTGACAGAACTTGCCAGTGCCTTTCATGGATTTTACCGGGAACAGCGCATTTTGGAAGAAGCCCGTGGTGTCAGACAGGCACGTTTGGCACTCATCGAGGCGGTCTTGGTGGTCTTGGGCTCAGGGCTGGACCTCTTAGGGATTTCTCTTCCCGAACGGATGTAATACGGCGCGGTGTGTGGCCAAGGAGGAATAAGATGCGACTGACGAATCATGATGTGATTGTCGAGCATATTAATGTTTTGGTGAAGACAGGCGCCCTCCCGGGAGCCGTGTTTGGGGTGGCCACGGCCACCGATGTCCTTGCGGTAAAGGCTCTGGGGTATCGGCAATTGCAGCCAGAACAGTTACCGATGACGACCGAGACGTTGTTTGACTGGGCATCTTTGACCAAAGTGGTGGCCACGACGGCCATTACGATGCGGCTCTTAGAACGTGGTTATTTTCGCTTAGACGATTTGGTGGATCGATTTGTGCCGGGTGATTTTGGTGGGTTGCGACTCCGTCACTTGCTCACCCACACCTCGGGGTTTCCGGGATGGATTGACCTGACCGCATACCCCAAGTCAGCGGAGAGAATCGAGGCTATCGCGAACGCGTCGCGACTTTATGAGCCCGGTCACCAGGTACTCTATTCGGACCTGAACTATATCCTTCTTGGGTATATCTTGGAACACGTATCGGAAGAGACTTTGGACCAACTTTTTATGGCGGAAGTGGCCAATCCTCTTGGGATGTCCAAGACGAGGTATCTGCCGACGGAGCTCACCAATGTGGCAGCAACCGAGTGGGATGCGGCATCGGGTCACTATTGGTGTGGCGTGGTCCATGACGAAAACGCACGCGCTGCGGGGGGCGTCTCGGGGCATGCAGGTCTCTTTGGGACGGTGGCCGATTTGCTACGCTTTGGACAAGCCATTTTGAATCCTGGGGCGTGGCTGTCGCCTCCTACGATGGCCGCTTGGCTTTTGCCGCGTACCCTTGGGATTTCCGGTGAGTTACGTGCCTACGGGTTTCAAAAGCCGCATCCCTTGTCGTCGGCTGGAGACTTAATGTCTGCCGAATCGGTTGGCCACACCGGATTCACCGGGACTTCGCTCTGGGTCGATCCCCGTGAGGGTGTAGTCATGGCCCTGTTAACCAACCGGGTACATCTCGGTCGCGAATCGAACGCGCCGATTCGACTGCGTCCTATTTTTCACAACCTGGTGCTCGCTGGCTTACGGCCGTGACGGCAAAAGAATTAGTGGCCGCACTCCCTGAATGGCGTGGCGCGGGACTTCATTTGCTCATCGTTCGGACCGAAGATGAACCGGCCCTCCGTCGAGCCCTCATGGCCCATCACGACCCGGAGTGGTGGAGTTGGAGTGTGGTAAAAGGCCTCGAAAGGCCTTTGGAACGTCTAGGGGCCCAATTGACCCGGGATGCGGCGACCATGTTAGAAAAAGTGCAGAGTCTCCCCGAAGCTATGGTGGTGGCCTACGATCTGGATGCCTATTGGCACGATCCGGCTGTGGCCCGGGCTTTGCGCGAAATTGCCGAATCCGATCGACCGCTGTTGGTGATGGTGGTGACCACCCTAGAGGCTCTGGTGCCTGTCTCATTGCAACGAGCAGGGCTCGAGATTTCGCTGGATCTGGTCGTCGGCCCCAGTGGATGGCCGACGACCACGGCGGAAGCAGGGTGGCTCGCATCGTCACCGGGCTTGGCAAATTTCATTCAATCGCGATTCACCCAAGGGACTCGGGGATTGGAATGGATCCCGCTCGGCCCAGGATTTGAGCATCTGGGTGGGCTTGCCCATTTTAAGGCCTGGGCGGCCCGAAAAAAACTGGCTTGGGATCCGGCGTATCGATTGCCGATGCCCCGTGGGGTCTTGTTATTTGGGATGTCTGGTACAGGAAAAAGTCTATCAGCCAAGGCCTTGGCTCGGTTTTGGGGACTGCCGTTAGTACGCCTTAATGTGGGCCAACTGTTTGGGAGCTTCGTGGGACAATCGGAAGATCGTTGGCACCAGGCGCTCGCGAAGGCGGAAGAGATGGCTCCGTGTGTCTTATGGGTGGATGAAGTGGAGAAAGTGCTCGCGGGGCGCGAAGGCTCTGCCATGACCGACGCGGGGACCACGGCCCGGGCTCTCGGATATTTTCTTACCTGGTTGGAGGAACACCAAAGCCCGGTTGTGGTGGTCGCGACCGCTAACGACGTTGAACAACTCCCCATGGAATTTCTGCGGCGCGGACGGTTTGATGAGTTGTTTTTTGTCGATTTGCCGGACGATTTGGCTCGGGGCCAAATTTTAGACATCCACCTGAAGGAACAAGCAGTCAAGATGGACGCTTCTGTGGGCGAATGGGAATCGTTGATTACGGCCACGGAGCAGTTTTCTGGGGCAGAATTAAAAGCCGTCGTCACCGATGCGAGATTTCTCGCTGCGGAGCGTGGACGTTCCGTGATCTGGGCGGACTTATTGGAGGCGGCGCATGCCATTGTTCCCCTCGCAAAAACTATGGCAGAGGCAGTGTCCATGCGACGCAATTGGGCTCAGGGACGTGGTCGTCTCGCCTAGGGTCAGGGTAAAAAGACATCGAAGAAGGGTTTGACGTCCGGCTTAAACCGCGATTGCGGAAGACTGGGTGGAGCTGGACGAACTCGGTCAAGTTGGCGGGATTGAAAAGCGACCCACACTTGGGCCTCTTCTTTACTGGTACATGCCGTGATGGGCTTTCGAGCGAGGGCGTCATGGGCGCGTTGTAGAGCCTTATCCTGGTCCTTTAGGATGCGCAAAATGACGGGATGGGTGGGACGAAAACCAGTCCAGGCAATAAACTGATCGGGCAATGCGTTATTCCGACTATGATTGCATGCTCGGCAGGCGATGACACAATTATCTAACGTGGTGAGACCGCCCCAACAGACGGGAATCACGTGTTCCAGCGTGGAACCTACGCCATGGCACCAGGCACATCGGAGACCATCGCGTTGTCTGACCGCTCGGTACACGGCCCGGTAGGCCATGGGTCGGTAATTCAGGTGAAGCACCCCATCTTCAAGATGCGCCAGCCCATCGCGAAGGTTTTGTTCTACTTTTTCTGGGGTACATGGCGACAAGGGGCGACCTTTAAGATCGACCACGGGAACTAAATCAAGTGATTCCACTATGTCTGCTTCGACTTCTGCCAAGACTGACCCTACCTTATCGCACTTTTCTTTATTATATCCCTTCTGGTTATAGAATACCAGGTCGCGCCGGCGTAAGCGCTGGAATTGAATAGGACTGCCGAAGCCTACTCGGCTCTCGTCTCTAACGGATGCAATGGGAGGATACTCGGGGGTTAACGGATGACTAGGGGCATGGTTCACCATCAACCCGCGGTGCGCTCCATCATTCTGAGCGGCATCGCAATCCTTTAGAATAAAGTGAACAGGGTCTTGACCCAAGACGCAGGCAGGCGATGGGGTGCTTGAGCCTCAAGATTCTCTAGAGCTTGACTGTGCGGCGTGCCGAGATAGATGACATCCCAGGCATACGCGTGAGCCACGCTAAATACTTCGGCCAGTGGGGAGATGGCTGGCTGCCGTTTACCGTGAGGGAATCCTCGGCCGTCGGGCTGTTCGTGATGGTCACCAATGGCCGCCATGATGGCGGGCGATAGGTTCAAAGGTGCCAAGAGCTGTAAGGATAGGGCGGGATGTTGGGTATAACGGTGCCACGTGGTGGCACTTTTTTGCGGATCGTGCACAACCTCATAGTCGATGGCCGTAAGACCGAAATCGGCTAACCGAGAGACCAGGGCGAGGTCGTGGCGTTCGTTGCGGTCCCAACCGTGCGCGGATGCCAGCGCTTGAGCTACTTGGGTCCGCACATCCGCGACGGCAGGCAGCTGCTCGTGCAGGATGTCTTGCGCTAGCATCATTTGAAGCAGTTGCAAGAAACGACGAATATCCGCTAAAAATGGGGTGGCGAAGGGGTCCTCCCGCCCTTGGGGTGCCACCAAATATTCTTGAAGACGACGCCAATGGCGCCAGACCCCAATTTGGCCATAAAGGGTTTGGGCCGTATCGATGAGTTGGCGACGCAGGGCAGCATCCCCGGTACTCGCGGTGAATTGAGCCAGAATCTCGCAGAGATTGGCGAGCTCACTTTTTTCGAAAGTCATTAAGGATCCCCACATCTGCTTAATGGCTTTTTGACCATATTCTTTGGCTTGTTGCTCGTCATTCGACAAGATGGCCAGGCGGGTCAGTTCATTTAACGCGTGAAGTCCGGTATCGGGGGACCAGGTCAGGGCTTTTAATAGTTCCTGACGAGCACTGGCATAATCTCCGAGGGCAATCAGGACCACGCCTAGATTGGTGTGAAGGGGATAGCCCATGGCAGCGTAGTCGTTTGGGGTTAATAGTTCTTGGGCCCGTCTCAGTTTCTCCAAAGCTTGGGGATATAATTGGGTATGGATATAGACGACCCCAAGATTCAGGTGGTAAATCGCTTGCTGTCGTTGGGATTGAGTGGATACTTGGGGAGCTAGACGTTGGAGCCCCCGTAATGCGCGATCTTCATCGGCCCCCAGGGAAAGGGCCATGTTTAAGTGCATGGTGATACTAAACGTGACGTCGAGGGAAGGGGTCTGGTGGTCGCTCAGCGCCTGAAGCGCCTGACGAAACCAGCTAATCCCGACTTGATGACGGTTTCTTTGCATCGCGATCCGGCCCATCACATCCATGATCTTAGCCAAAGCCAAGGCATCGGGGGAGGCGTTTAAGGCTTTTTGGAATTGCTCTACGGCGGCATCTAGCCATCCTGCCTGGTAGAGGCGTTGCCCTTGGACCCATGGCTTATGCCACATGGTTGTCTAGAGGCAATAAAAATGTCAGACGGGTACCTTTGCCTGGTGCCGAGTCGATGTTCCCCGTACCGCCCATATATTCCACTCGTTCCATCATGGTGTCGAGACCTAAATGGCCGGACAACCGCGTGGACGGGTCGAATCCGATACCGTCGTCTTCAATCGTGAGTTTTAGCTTGGCATCCTGAGTCGATAGCTCAATGGTCACCGTGTGGGCTTTAGCATGTTTTCGAATATTGCTCAGCGCCTCTTGAATCAACCGGTAGGTACCAATGGTGCGGGCCGGGGTGAGGGCAAAGGATTTTTCTTGGAGCGAATCGTCTACGGTGAGAATACAGGTGAGGCCCGATTCTTGTTTGATGCGGTCAAATAAAGAGGTCACAGCGGCAGTCAAGCCAATTTCATCAATCGCGACCGGTTGAAGGTCGTAAATCAATTGACGGATTTCGTTGATCGAACCAATCAGCCGTTGTTGAATCCGTTCGAGTTCTTCTTCGGCGAGTTTTATATCGGCGAGCATGAGCCGCTGGATAATTTGAAGGCGCATACTGAGATTGATCAGGACCTGGATCGGCCCGTCATGCAAATCGCGCGCAATGCGGCGGCGCTCCTCTTCCAGGAGTCGAATGCCCCGATCCTCTGGGTCGCGTAATGAAAAATCTTCGTCAAAATTATGTCCCACAGTGATGACCCCATTTATTGTAATTGGGAGCGAACGGCAGGAAATAGTCCTGCCGTTGGCTAATCGTCCCAGTAGAAAATGGTACCATTACTGTGAACGCCTTGACTAGGGGAGGCGGTGACCGTAAACGCGGGAAGGGAGCCAACCAACAGCACCCCTAGCGCCAGTCCAATCAGAGCGAGTCGCTTTAGCAATCTATCCACTCCTTTCGAAGCCGGAACCAGCTCCGGCAACCCGGCTACCTTAGCTCCATCGCTGTTAGAGCGGTAGGCCCGTGGTTTTGCGTCCTCGGTTTTCACCGAGTTTGCAGGTGATACAGGTTCATTGTAGGCATGCTGCAATTCAATGACAAAATATTAAGGCAATAATAAAGAGAAAACGGGGTTGAGGATTAC
>JAKADJ010000002.1 GCA_021820645.1 Bacillota bacterium | reverse complement strand
ACTGTTCAAAAATGCTACCCAAATTATCGCAATATGCGCGTTGACAGCGTCGCGACTAATCACTATACTGTTTTCAATTGAATGGATCTGCGATGAGTGGGAAGAGTACCACTGCAAAGTCTCCCCAGCGAGCCGATAACGGTGAAAGATCGGCGAGACCGACCATTGGGAATGGACCCATGAGCTGCCAACCGAAATAATTGTAGGCTTGGCCGGATTCTTCCACCGTTATTCTGGAAGACAATATCGGATTCGTCCTGTATTGTATGAGAGAGACTCGTAAGAGTCTAATCAGGGTGGTACCGCGGAGTAACCTTCGTCCCTAGGTGGGAGGAAGGTATTTTTATTTTTGCGGAGGGAAATCATGGGATTTTTTGAGGCAAGCGGAGGTATGGACGTTTGGGATGGTGGCACTGGTTCTTATGTCGCTGTCGTGCAGCGTTATATAGTTGATCAAATTACGCCGATTTCAGCATTTTTGCGATTGAGACCCTTCGGGGCCCATACCTTGTTGGAAAGTGTTGAAGGTGACGAAAAGATTGCGCGTTTTTCTTTCATCGGCATCGGAGAATGGGCGAGATTGCTCGAAGCGGATGGGCAAGCCGTGTTGGTCGGGCCGGAGGGAACCCAACTCGCGGATGACCCCTTGATTCTTTTGCGGCAACAGGCTTTAAGGCAACGTATTGAAGTCCCCGCGTCTATAGAGCTACCTTTTTCTGGGGGGGCCATCGGCTATTTTGGTTATGAATGGGTTCGGCGACTGGAAAAGCTTCCCCGACGCCATGCCAAACGCGGGCCGGATTGGGAGTGGGTGTGGCCCAAGGCTGTGGTGGCGTTCGACCATGCCCGTCACCAAGTAACGGTGATTGTAGAAAGTGCCCGAGAGCAAGTCGATCAAGCTAAGACGCGTCTTCAAATGCTGGTCGAGGGATTGCGTCAGCCGCTGATGTTGGCAGAACCTCGGGTGCAACGGGTGGGACCCGTCGTGCCTAACCTCGATCGGGATCACTATGACCAAATGATCTTGCGTGCTAAGGAGCATATCGTGGCAGGGGACATTTTTCAGGTGGTACTGTCCCAAAGTCTTTCGACGGACATCGTCGGGGATCCCTTTAACCTGTATCGCAAGTTGCGTCATATTAATCCCTCACCGTATCTGTTCTATCTCGAAACACCGCGTCGAACGTTGGTGGGAGCGTCCCCTGAAGCATTGGTCCGGGTAAAGAATGGTGTGGTGAGTAATCGGCCGATTGCGGGAACTAGACCGCGAGGCAAATCCCCCCAGGAAGACCAATCACTCTGGGAAGAACTGATTGAGGATCCCAAAGAACGAGCCGAACACGTGATGTTAGTGGATTTGGCGCGTAACGATTTAGGGCGGGTCTCCGAGTATGGCACCATCGAGGTCACCGAGTTTATGCAACAAGAGCGATACTCCCATGTAATGCACATTGTCTCGGAAGTTCAAGGGCATTTGATCCCGGACCGTGATGCACTAGATGCGCTGGCTGCATCGTTTCCAGCCGGGACCTTAACCGGCGCGCCCAAGATTCGGGCTATGGAACTGATTGAGGAATTGGAACCCAGCGCTCGGGGTACTTATGGGGGCGTGGTGGGGTATTTTGCGCACTCGGGAGATCTGGATACCTGTATCACCATTCGGACCTTGGATATCGCAGATGGGCACGTCATTGTCCAAGCGGGAGGCGGTATCGTTGCCGATTCGAACGTGGATCGGGAGTTTCAAGAATCCTTGAACAAGGCGAGTGCGGCCTTGTCGGTTTTGGAGCCTGGCGGGGAGGAATGGCTGTGATTTTGGTCATCGATAACTACGACTCGTTTACGTTTAACTTGGTGCAATATCTTGGAATGTTGGACCAGGACGTGGTGGTGGTGCGAAACGATGAAGTCATGGTGGACCAGATCCGGTCCCTCGGTCCCCAGCAAATTGTCATTTCTCCGGGACCGGGACGACCTGAGGACGCGGGGATGGTCGTGGACCTAATTCAACGTCTCGGGTCAGAAATTCCTCTTTTAGGAGTGTGCCTCGGCCACCAAGCCATCGGAGTCGCCTACGGTGGCCAAGTAGTGCCCGCGGTCCGTTTGATGCATGGCAAAGAGGATCGTATCCATCACGATGGGAGCGGAATCTTAGCCGGCATCCCCCAAGATTTTTTAGCGGGCCGGTATCACTCGCTTGCTATTGAGGTAGATCCCAAAGGACCTCTGGCAATTACTGCAAAGAGCGATGATGGAACCATCATGGCGGTGTCGCATCGTCGTTTTCCGGTTTTTGGGATTCAGTTCCATCCCGAATCGATTTTGACTCCAGATGGCATGCAAATCCTTCGGAATTTTGTGACCCTGCCGAGCCTTCGATTTGCTGCGGGCCAAAAATAGCGTACAACACTGTGACAGAGGGAGAGGACGCCGCCGATGATTGACCAAATTGGAGTGGACTTGCAAAAACTCAGCGAAGGACATCGTCTTTCGGAATACGAGGCCTATCGCTTGATGGACGCCATCATGAGTGGAACTGTCAGTGCGGTCAAGCTCGCCGGGATTTTGATGGCAATGCGGGTGCGAGGCGAAACGATTGATGAGTTAACCGGTTTTGCCCGAGCCATGCGGGATCATGCGATCAAGGTTCCCGTGACACGGCGCCCGGTGTTAGACACTTGTGGTACCGGGGGGGATCGGTCCTATTCCTTCAATGTCTCTACGGTGTCGGCGTTGGTGGTTGCGGGAGCCGGGGTCGCAGTGGCGAAACATGGGAATCGGTCTGCGACCTCTAAAAGTGGGAGTGCGGATCTTTTGGAGGCGCTCGGTGTACCCATTACCCAGGATCCGGCAACCGTCGCACGTTCGATCGATGAAGTGGGATTTGGATTCTTATTCGCGCAACAAGTCCATACCTCGATGCGCCATGCCGCCGAGACTCGGCGCGAACTGGGGGTGCGTACGGTGTTTAATGTGTTGGGACCGTTAACGAACCCCGTCAATCCTGAACGCCAACTGTTAGGGGTGTTTAGTCCTGACTGGGTGAAACCGATGACGGAGGTGTTGGCCCGGCTCGGAACGGACCATGCCCTGGTAGTACATGGGGATGGTGGCCTGGATGAAGTGTCTTTGTCCGGTCCAACCCAGTATGGTGCCGTCGACAGAGGGATGGTCAGCTATGGAATACTAGATCCCGACGATCTGAGACTGCCACGTTATCCTAAAGAGGCCATTGTCGGCGGCGATCCCGCTACCAATGCTGAAATTTGTCGTGAGGTTCTAAAAGGGGTGCCCAGTCCTTATCTCGATATGGTTTTAGCCAACGCCGGAGTGGCTCTCTTTGCAGCACGGGCAGCCTCCAAACTATCCGAAGGAGTGGCGCTGGCGCGTGAGGCTATTGCATCCGGCCGTGCAGAAGCGGTATTGCATCGGTTAATCACCGAAGGCCCCAAGGTCGAAGAAGCTTAAAAATAGAAAGGAGTGGTCCGATTCCATGTTCTTGGAAGACATTGTTACGGCAGTGGATGAACGGGTCAAACGCCTGCAATCTGTGGAGACCTACTTAATCAACCGCGCACAAATGATGCCGCCGGTGAGGTCTTTGTCGGCTGCGTTGCAGCACCGGGAGTCCAGCATCAGGGTCATTGCCGAGTGTAAGCATCGTTCTCCTTCCAAAGGATGGCTTACGGAGTCATACGATCCAATCCGGCAGGCTCAGTCGTATGAGGCGACCGGCGCGGCGGCCATTTCGGTCCTCACTGAGCCCCATTTCTTCGCCGGAGAACTGGAGCACCTCATGGCGGTTCGGGAATCCGTAAGAGTGCCGGTGCTGCGCAAGGATTTCGTTCGAGATCCGGTCCAACTGTATCAAAGCCGTGCTGCGGGGGCTGACGCGGTGCTTTTAATTGTACGGATTATTGAGGACCGCAACCGGCTTCGTGACCTTTGGCAGACGGCATCGGCACTGGGGCTTGAGGCCCTGGTGGAAGTCCATGCCATGGCCGAAGTGGAGGCGGCGTTGGAGGTCGGGGCCCATATTGTGGGGGTCAACAATCGGGACTTGGACACCTTTGAGACGCGGTTGGAATTATCTCAGGAGGCGGCCAAGTTATTGCCGGCGTCGGTCGTCAAGGTCGCCGAAAGTGGGATTCGAACCATAGAAGATGCCATCAATCTTGCTGCCGTCGGGTATGATGCCCTGCTGGTCGGAGAGTCTTTGATGCGGGGAGGTTTATCGTTACGGGAGTTAAGTCATGCCTCCCATAGTTAAAATTTGTGGAATTCAGGACCCTGGCATGGCGGAGTGGAGCTTTTCGCAAGGGGCTGACTTCGTGGGGTTGGTTTTGGCCCCGAGCCGTCGGCAACTTAGCATCAAACAAGCGCAAACGATTGTGAGGGCAGTGCCAGGAAAATACGTTGCCGTGGTGTGGGCGCCGGAGCCCACCGAATTGGACGAAATTTTCTCAGAATTGGAAGTCGTGGCAGTCCAGCATCATGGGAGCCGTGCGTTCGATTGGATTGAGACTACTCATGCTGCCAATCGACTGGCGATTGCGACCGACCTCGATCCGCGGGCCGATATCGTCTTGCTCGATGGGATAGAGCCGGGTAGTGGACAGGCCCGCGACTGGCAGAGGCCAGACTGGCATCGCCCGGTATGGTTAGCGGGCGGTCTTAATCCACACAACGTGGGATTCGTGGTGCGAGAACTTCATCCGGATGGGGTAGATGTTTCCTCAGGTGTGGAGAGTGGAGGCAGTAAGAATCGGGCGTTAATCGGCCAGTTTGTCAGGGAGGCGAAGCAATGGCTATGATGAAATCGGTACCAGATATACACGGCCGTTTTGGACGATTCGGAGGACAGTATGTGCCGGAAACATTGATGCCGGCGCTCGATGAGCTTACCCGGGCTTATCGGGAAGCCAAAGTGGATCGCGCGTTTCATCACGAATGGATGGGCCTATTGAAAGAGTACGTGGGGCGCCCTACGGCACTCAGGCAGGCCTTTCGTATGTCGGAACAGTTAGGATTCCCGGTCTATCTTAAGCGCGAAGATCTGAATCATACGGGGGCCCACAAGATCAACAATACGATGGGACAAGTGCTGTTAGCCAAACGCATGGGCAAGCACCGTATCATTGCAGAGACCGGGGCGGGGCAACATGGCGTGGCAACGGCCACGGCAGCGGCGTTGTTTGGCTTGCACGCGGAAATCTATATGGGCGAAGAAGATGTCAAGCGCCAAGCCCTGAACGTATACCGAATGAAATTATTAGGCGCCGAGGTCCATGCGGTGCATTCGGGAACTCGTACGCTTAAAGATGCGACTAATGAAGCAATTCGTGACTGGGTGACCAACGTGCGCGACACGTTTTATGTCATTGGCTCGGTCGTTGGTCCGCATCCGTACCCGATGATGGTTCGAGATTTTCAATCGATTATCGGCCGCGAAGCGCGACGTCAGTTTCGTCATTTAACGGGGGGGTTGCCGAGTCATATCGTGGCACCCGTGGGTGGCGGTTCTAACTCGATGGGGATCTTCTACGCATTTCGGAATGATCCCGTATCCCTCGTGGGGATAGAGGCTGCTGGAGATGGTGTGGAAACGGGGCGGCATGCGGCGACGATTACAATGGCCGAGCCTGGGATCTTACATGGGAGTCTCAGTTATCTATTACAGGATGAAGATGGACAAATCCAACCCGCTCACTCCATTTCTGCCGGACTTGACTACCCGGGAGTTGGACCTGAACATGCCTACCTCCATGATGTGGGCAGAGCGCGTTATGAGTCGATTACGGATCGACAGGCCCTTGCGGCGTTTCATCGGTTAGCAGAGTGGGAAGGGATTATCCCGGCACTAGAAAGTGCCCACGCAGTCGCGTGGGTGATCCAAGAGCGTGACGCACTGTCTCGCCAAGGGGCTAAAGTTCTGATTAATTTGTCGGGACGCGGCGACAAAGATGTGGATGCGGTCGCGACTTATGAGGAGGGGATCGCGCGTGATGACGGCTAACACGGCGATACGGAACGCTTTTGAGCGGGCGCGGCATGAGCATCGAGCGGCATTGATTCCCTATATTACGGCCGGGTATCCCAGCCTCGATCACCTGGAACCATTGGTGCAGGCGCTGGAGGCCGGAGGCGCGGACCTGATTGAAATAGGGGTGCCATTTTCGGACCCCCTGGCCGACGGGCCCATCTTGCAACAGGCGGCGACCGAGGCCCTAGCAGCCGGAGTGAAGGTGCAACAAATATTGGATCGGGTGGCGGCGCTGAGGGTATCTGTGCCCTTGGTCTTCTTGACCTATGTAAATCCGATCTATCGACGTGGCATTGAGCGTTTTATTGAGGACAGTCATCGATCCGGGATACAGGGCTTGATTGTGCCTGATTGGCCATGGGTTGAAATGCGAGAAGCAGCGAAAGTTTCGAAGCGTCATCGCGTTGCGATGATTCCGTTCGTGGCTCCGACTTCAACCGATGCCCACCTTCATAACATCCGGAGCGCCGAAGGCTTTGTCTATACGGTATCGGTCACGGGAGTCACTGGTGCCCGCACGCATCTGGACCAGGGCGTTGGCGGTTTGGTGGCTAGAATTCGAGAACAGGTGAAGATTCCCATTGCGGTAGGTTTTGGAATTTCCACCCCGGAACAAGCCCGGGAAACCGGGAAAGTGGCTGATGGAGTAATCGTGGGCAGCGCTCTCGTCAAAGTGATAAGAGATCACCCAGATAATCCGATAGAGGCTGCGCAAGCATTTGTCGGTTCATTTCGAAACGCCTTAGAAACTAAATAGACGAAGGTCTTGACACGCCGTCACACGCGCGGTATCATGCGGGAAATATCATCGACCCAAAGTGATGATCGGGAAGAAACCAGAGCCCTAGGAGTTACAGAGAATCGACGATTGGTGGAAGTCGACACCCTAACACTGGAATTATACCCCCGAGAACGTGCATCGAACCCCATAGTGGGCAGTAGAGAATCCGGATTCCATCCGTTATTGTGGAGCGACGGTGATAGCTGTCGACTGAGGGGTCAAGCCAATGCTTGATCACTAGGGTGGTACCGCGGAGAGAAGGCCTTCGTCCCTAAGCTTTAGGGATGAGGGCCTTTACGCGTTTTAATAAGACAGGCAAGCACTAAAAAAAGGCGGGATTGTCGTGATCATTGTAATGTCAAAAAACGCGAGTACCGATGATATCGATGCGGTTACCACGCGCTTAAAGGCCGAAGGATTTCAAGTTCACCTGTCCCAAGGAGTGGAACGCACCATTATTGGGGTGATTGGTGAACGTACCGAGGAGGTCGTGAGATTGGGGTCGATGCAAGCCGTAGAACAAGTCGTGCCGGTACGACGGCCATACAAATTGGTGAGCCGTGACTTTCAACCGGAAAATACGGTGGTCCGGGTGGGTCCGGTGGAGTTTGGGACCGATAAAGCGGTGATTATCGCAGGACCATGTGCGGTTGAGAGCCGAGAGCAAGTTATGGAGGCGGCAGCGGCGGTTCATCGGATGGGAATTCCGGTACTGCGGGGTGGAGCTTATAAGCCGCGGACTTCACCATACAGTTTTCAGGGCATGGGTCTCGATGGGCTAAAAATTTTAGCTGAAGCCCGTGAGCGGTATGGCCTAATGATCGTGACCGAGGCGGTGGATCATGAGAGCTTAAGAAACGTCGCAGAATGGGCCGATATCGTGCAAATAGGGGCTCGTAACATGCAGAACTTTGAATTGCTAAAGGCTGTGGGCCAAACCGGCAAGCCCGTATTACTCAAGCGGGGAATCGCGGCCACTATCGACGAATGGTTGATGGCGGCCGAATATGTTGCCGCGCATGGGAATCCCAACATCATTCTCTGTGAGCGAGGCATCCGGACTTACGAGCAAAAGACACGAAACACGTTAGACCTGAGTGCGATTCCGGTGGTTAAGCAAGTGTGTCATCTCCCTATCGTGATCGATCCGTCTCATTCTACGGGTCAATGGAACTGGGTGGCCCCAATGGCTCGCGCTGGGATCGCAGCTGGCGCTGATGGACTGATTATTGAGGCACACCCCAATCCTCAGGAAGCGTTGTCCGATGGACCGCAGAGTCTGAATTTACCACACTTGGCCGAGTTAGTGGCGTCGTTGAGCGTGGTGGCACAAGCCGTCGGCCGAACCATATGAAAGTGGGAGTCATTGGCCTGGGCCTCATTGGAGGTTCCATCGCTAAGGCTTGGCGTAAACAAGGATACACGGTATTCGGGTACGACACCGATGTGCGGAGCTTAGGTTTGGCTATCGAAGACGGTGTTGTGGAAGACGTTCGGGATTGGACACACTGGCTCGACCTGGTGGATGAGGTGGTGGTTGCGACGCCCCTGGCGACGGTGCCGGGTTGGATTACCGCCTTGAGCGCTCGGCCTCGGCGGCGCCCGGGAATCATGGTCGAGGTGGGATCTGTGAAAGGCCCACTCATGGCGTCTCTGTATGCTCTTAAAGCCCCTTGGTCTTTCTTGTCGTTGCATCCGATGGCGGGTAAGGAGTCGCGGGGCTATGCATCGAGCCAAGCCGAACTCTTTGGGGGATATGCCTGTGCGGTGATCGATGCGCATGTCCCGACGGACGAAGATGTGATGCAACGCTGGATGCAGGTTCTGGGAACGCGGCCCGTAGTGGTAACCGCGGATACCCACGACACCATGGTTGCACAGGTAAGCCATCTCCCTTATCTGATTGCAGCAGCTTTGTTATACAGTGTAGGCGACCCGTCTGCACCGTCATTACAGTTGGCTGGCAGCGGGTTTCGTGATACCACACGAGTGGGCGCTAGCGATCCGGAATTGTGGCAAGAGATTTTAGTGGCCAATCGCAGACCGATACAACAAGCACTCAATCAATATTCCCGTTTGTTGGAGGAGTTCTTAGACGCCCTCGAGAAAGGGGAGAGCTTGCCAGGGAAAGACATCATCGCCCAGGTTCGGCAAGCGATCTTGAGGCAATAGGAAAGGGGTGGCCACATGCAACTACGTCCATGGAACACGCGTTTAACGGGGCGCATTAGGCCTCCGAGTGATAAATCGATTACGCATCGAGGAGTACTCTTTAGTGCACTCGCTCGCGGTGTGAGTGAGGTCCTAGACCCGCTAGACTCCTTAGACACCGGTGCAAGCCTGGCCGTGGTCCAAAATTTAGGGGTCAAACTGATAGAAAAAACCGCGCGACGCTGGGTTTTAGAAAGTCCGGGGTACTACGATTTGCAAGAGCCACGGGCTGTTATCGATTGTCTCAATTCGGGAACCACGATGCGGCTCAGTACCGGGCTCTTAGCGGGAACCAGATTTCTCACGGTGCTGTCGGGGGACGAATCGTTACGAGAAAGACCCATGGCGCGGGTTATGGACCCTTTGAGAGCCTTAGGGGTGGACATCCGCGGGCGCCAATCTGGCAAGGCCCCGCTCGTGATTCAAGGAGGACCACATCGGGGCGGAGCATCTTTTCTGTCCGTGGCCTCGGCGCAAGTTAAGTCTGCTCTCATTTTGGCTGGGTTAAGTGCGGACGATCCCCTAACGATCCATGAGGTACTACCGACGAGAGACCATACCGAACGATTGTTGCGCGCGATGGGAGCATCCGTAGAGATCCAATCTGACACGATCAAGGTGACGCCGGGTCCCGTGAGCGCGTTGACGGTCACCGTTCCGGGAGATCCTTCGAGTGCAGCGTATTGGGCGGCTTTGGCGGTGTTATTAGAAGGCTCTCAACTGGTGATCGAGGACGTCAGTTTAAATGCGGAGCGGATTGGATTTTACCGTCTGTTGCGGAACATGGGAGCTCGCGTAGAATTTACGATGAGCCAGGAAGTTCCCGAACCGATTGGAGAGATCCGGATTGGATGGGCGCCCTTAAAAGGCGTTGCCGTTGGGGCTGACGTGGTTCCGGGGCTCATCGATGAGTTACCTCTAGTGGCATTATTAGGCGCTCATGCGGAGGGGACCACGGTGGTATCTGGTGCGGGCGAATTACGCGTTAAGGAGACCGACAGGATCCGCGCTACCACCGATAATTTACGAAGCCTGGGAATAGAAATCGAAGAACGCCCGGATGGTTTCGCGGTGCGTGGTGGACAACGCGTACATAGGGGTTCGGTCAAGGCTATGGGAGATCACCGAATTGCAATGATGTTGGCGGTAGCGGGCGCTGTGGCCGATGGTCCGATCGTTATCGAAGGGGCTGAGGCGATTGAGATTAGTTATCCGGAATTTTTTCGGGACTACTGGCGCTTTGCGGGTGAATAGCAGGAGGCTCGAGGGGCACAATAGATCCAGATACTGCGTAACTCAGTGGTATCCGGTTTTTCCTCTCCCCGCGACGGCCTGCTCCCCGGTAGGCCGTCGACCTATGCTCGGCGTTCGATCCGTGAGTTAGGACGGCCATCCCTATCCCGAGACTGTTATGATGCAGCAGGAAAATTGGACCCCAAACGCGAATAGAGTAGACGATGAAGAGAGACGAGGGACCACATGTATATAGGAATTGATGGGGGAGGCACCGGGACCCGAGGGGCTTTACGAGATGCCGAAGGGCGGATTGCCGGAGAAGCCGAGGCCGGTCCGGGTAACGCGATTGTGGTGGGGATGGACCGGGCATTCGAAGCGGTATCTAATGTTTGGACTCGCTTGCGAGGCCAAATCAGCGACGGGGGCATTCGTGGTGCCGTGATTGGATTGGCCGGCGTGGATCGGCCTTTGGTGCGCGCTGAGTGGATCCGACGTCTAGACCACTTGTTGGGAGAACCCTATTGGCTGGTGGGTGACTATCAACTGGCATGGGCCGCATTGACCCACGGACAGCCCGGTATCATCGGCGTGGTGGGAACCGGATCGGTTTTTTTTGCTGACGATGGTCACGCAAAACGTCGGATTGGTGGATACGGTTGGCAGATTGGCGACGTGGGCTCCGGTATTCGGTTAGGACAACTGGGTGTTCGGGCGGCCTTGGAAGCCATGGAGGGCACTGGATCTCCGACTGTTTTGGTGGACCTGGTCCAAGATTTTTTTAGGATCACGACGCCGTCTGACCTTTTAAGCCAATGGTACGATAAGCCATTCGAAATGCAGTATGTGGCCAAATTGGCCGCCGCGGTTTTGGATGCCGCCGACCGAGATTTTGTGGCGAGACGGCTCGTTGAAGTCGAGGCGCGGGGAATCGTCAATCATTTGAAGGCGTTGAGCCTCGAGATGCAATGGAACGATCAATGGCCGATTGGTATTACGGGAGGCCTGGCCCATCGATGGAAGCCCTGGGTTGAACGGAGTTGGATGCCCTGGGGTTATCGCACGGCAATCCAGATAGTGACGGAACGTCCAGTGGTCGGGGCCACGTGGCTGGCACAGTACTGGATAGAAACCTGTCGAAGGAGTGACCGCGGTGACCGTACTTAGGGGAAATATCTTCTTAGACAGCGTCGATGCCTTAAGGCCAGGCCAGGTTGAGTGGAATAGTGTAGGACAAATCGTGTCCATCGAGGAGACCCCACAACAAGAGTATTATCACAATATTCTTCCAGGATTCATCGACGAACATGTCCATGGAATCGCCGGGGACGATGTGATGGATCGCGACCCGGAGCGGTTTCAACGGATTGGAGCCAGACTTGCAGCGCACGGGGTGACGTCGTATTTGGCGACCACTTTAACCGCGGCTTTCCCACACATTAGGCGAGTGGTCGAAGAAGCTGCTACCTCTGCCCCACCGGCCAAGTCAGGTGCTCGCCTCCTTGGCATGCATTTGGAGGGACCATTCATCGATCGGCTCGCCAAGGGCGCGCAACCACTAGAGGAGGTTGCCGAAGCCAACCTTGAGGCGGTACAGACTCTAATTGGCGATAACCATGATGGGTGGATTCGATTAATCACCTGGGCACCAAATTTGCCTCATTCCCAACCAGCCATTGTTTGGCTGACGACACACGGAGTTCGGGTGAATCTTGGGCATTCGTTGGCGACCTACGAAGAAGGACGGGCTGGGGTCGCGTCTGGGGCCACTGGCTTGACGCATTTTTTCAATGCCATGAGCCCACTTCGACATCGTGAGCCGGGACTTGTAGGGCTCGGGCTCCTCGACAAGCGGCTTTGGTGCGAACTGATTGCCGATGGCATTCATGTTCGACCTGAGGTGATTCGCTATGTGATGGAGACGATGGGAGAGCGTGTGGTTCTGATTACGGACGCGATGGCCGCGGCCGATATGGGACCGGGAACCTTCGCGTTAGGGGGTTATCCAGTCACGGTGTCTGACGGAGCGGCACGACTGGCCGACGGCACGTTAGCAGGGAGCGTTCTGACCATGGATCACGCATTAAGAAATCTAATGCAGTGGGGGGTTCCGCTCGGTTCTATCGTGAGAGGTCTGTCGACCAATCCCGCCACAAGACTGGGCTTAAGCAATTGCGGGCGACTTGTGGTAGGAGCCCGGGCAGATATCGTCGTAATGGATGCCGCCTTTCAGGTGATGAAGACCTATCGAAATGGGGAGCCGGTCTATAGCGCGTTGGCACCCTAACGGATGCCTAGAGAGTGCGGGTCACCCCTTTGAACCAAAAATTTCTGGTGAGGTAAGGAGAGTCCCATATGCCGTATTTGGAAGATATGGATACTTTGACTTTGGTCGCGTACTTAAATCAACAAGACGTGCGTCCTCAGGCTGCCGTGGGGATGGCGCAAGTAGATATCGCTCATGCTGTCGATGCTATCTACCAACGGTTAGAACGGGGTGGCAGGGTGCGCGTCGTGGGAGCGGGAACCTCGGGTCGACTGGCGCAATTGGATGCATCGGAACTGCCCCCGACTTTTGGAATCGAAGGGCATTTGTGGTCCGCGATCATGGCTGGAGGACGGGATGCTTTTTGGGAAGCCGTCGAAGGAGCCGAGGATGATCGAGAGGGCGGGAGAACGATGGTCGATCGCGAGCAACTTTCCGAACAGGACGTGGTGATTGGGGTCGCTGCTTCGGGTCGTACGCCCTTTGTGTGGGGGGCACTGGAGGCCGCTGCCGAACGGGGGTGCCTAAGGATTGGCATGGTCTGTGTGCAAGAGACGCCATGGATGCCCCTGCTGGATATTGCCATTCGGTTGCCGGTGGGAGAAGAGTCCTTGCAAGGTTCGACCCGGATGTTGGCGGGCACTGCGCAAAAAATGGCGCTTAATATTCTTTCGACCTCCATCATGATTCGAGCTGGGCACGTTCTTAAGAACTTGATGATTGATATGAAGCCATCGAACCACAAGTTAAGACAACGGGCGGTATTCATTGTATCTTCGATTCTGGACTGTCCTCCCTCATTGGCTAAATCCCTTTTGGAGCGTCATGACTATGGGATTCGGCGGGCTTTGGTGGCCCATGTGACTGGGCAAACAGGCACAGCGTTGGACCGAACGGTGCGCCAATACCAGGGTTCACTAGCCACTTTGTTTGGCGACAAGGAACCGAGAACTTTATCCTAAACCGCGTAGATGTCCCAATGAAACGCCAAAAATGCAATGACCAGGGTGACAAGGACTACACTGCATAGCCCCAACACTAATATCATGGCGTCGCGTTGGGACACATTTTGAGTTCTAGCCAGGCCGTCTTGGAGGGCATAGAGAGCAGCCAGAATGGCTAGGGCTGGAATCATGAACCACGGAGACATTGTCATGGCCACGGCAATCGCAATGAACCAGGGACTGATGGTCATCAAAACGGCACGACGAGACAACGCGTGGCCCCGGATATTGAGTCGCGACGCCAGCATATCCACGACCAACATACCAGGGTAAAGAATTAAGGCGCCGGCGGCCAAGACCAAGAAAATTGCAAAAAACGCATGAAGGAAGGCCCGCTCCGGGTAGGGAATACTAAATACTTGATCGAGAGAGACTACAAGAGCAGACCAGATCAGATTCCACCAGTAGAAAGTATGAAGAGCGGACGCCGATGGATGACGCTTAGCTATGCGCCCCGCCGTCAAAGGGGCAGCGGCGAACTCTCTCCACAGGTTGGCCGAGGGACGGGTATAATGTGATTGCAATAGTCGGTTCATCGGAATCCCCCTTGGAGTTCTGACGAATGGGTCGGATTTGATGCCTGGTTCTTGTCTCATGGGTATTCGAGAGCTTGCCCAAAAAGACGTCCCCTTGGGCGTGTTGGCGGAATAATTTTGTTACAAAACTTCGTATAACTTTCTTGATCCTTGGCCGAAGACATACTATGATGATACACGGAGTACGGTTTTTGAGGATGTGATGGCAGTGCCGATTCATGGACCTGATGAGCCGGTTTACACAATTAGCGTCATGGCGCGATTGGTTGGCGTGTCGACCCAGGTGCTAAGGATTTGGGAGCGGGAGTGCCTGGTGTGTCCAGCACGAACAGACACCAATAATCGGCTGTACTCAGAAAATGATTTTCACCGATTGGTCAAGATCGTGGAACTCACCCAACAAGGGATCAATGTGGCGGGTATCCGGGCAATTTTGGGTACCGTCGAGGTCCACTACATAAACAGTAGTCGAAGTAAAGCGAGGGAGAACAGTTATGGGCAAGGTCGTCGGAATTGACTTAGGTACAACTAACTCGGTAATTGCGGTGATGGAGGGTGGGCAGCCTACCGTCATCCTGAATACGGAAGGGAGTCGATTAACTCCGTCCGTCGTGGGGTTCAGTAAAGCGGGAGAGCGGTTGGTCGGACAGTTAGCTCGGCGCCAAGCAGTCATGAACCCAGAAAACACGGTGTTTTCCATAAAGAGGTTCATCGGTCGTCGATTCGATGAAGTGGAATCCGAGCGCACTCGTGTGCCCTATAAGGTGCAAGGGGGTTCGAACCAGCAGGTTTTGGTTGACCTCCCGAATTCCGGGAAGAGTATGACTCCCGAGGAAATTTCGGCTATGGTTTTAGGGAAGTTGAAAGTTGATGCCGAAAAATATCTTGGGGAATCGGTGACTCAAGCAGTAATCACGGTTCCTGCCTATTTTAACGATGCCCAACGACAGGCTACCAAAGATGCGGGGAAAATTGCTGGACTAGAGGTCCTTCGGATCATCAACGAGCCTACCGCTGCGGCCTTGGCTTATGGACTCGACAAACAAAAAAACGAAACCATCTTAGTGTGGGACCTCGGTGGTGGAACGTTCGATGTATCTGTGCTCGAAGTCGGTGACGGCGTATTTGAGGTCAAGTCAACCTCGGGAGATACCCACCTGGGTGGTGATGATTATGACATGAAGTTGGTCGACTACGTGGCGGCGGAATTTCAAAAGGAAAACGGTATCGACCTGCGCCAGGACCGCCAGGCGTTGCAACGTCTGATTGAAGCGTCAGAAAAAGCTAAGATTGAGTTGTCGTCGGTTACAGAAACGCAAATCAGCCTCCCATTTATTACGGCGGACCAGACTGGTCCCAAGCACTTAGAACAACGGGTGACGCGAGCCAAATTTGAAGAACTGACTAGTAGTCTGACTGAACGCACGGTGGGACCATTCAAACAAGCGCTCCAGGATGCTAAACTCTCTGAGAACCAAATCGACGAAGTGATCTTGGTGGGAGGTTCCACACGGATGCCGGTCATCCAGGAACTTGTCAAACGCCTGACCGGCAAGGAGCCTAATCGCGGGGTCAATCCGGATGAAGTGGTGGCCATCGGAGCAGCCATTCAAGGGGGTGTGCTGGCCGGCGACGTGAAGGATGTCATTTTGTTGGATGTGACCCCGCTGTCTTTGGGTATTGAGACAATGGGCGGTGTGTTCACAAAGCTTATCGACCGCAACACGACAATTCCCACACGCAAGAGTGAAACATTCACTACGGCTTCCGACAATCAGACCAGTGTTGAGATTCACGTTCTCCAAGGAGAGCGGGCGATGGCCCAGGACAATAGAACGTTGGCCCGGTTTAGCTTGGCAGACATTCCTCCGGCACCACGGGGGGTTCCGCAGATTGAAGTTACCTTTGACATTGACGCCAACGGTATTGTGAACGTGTCGGCCAAGGACCTGGGGACGGGCAAGGAACAGCGGATCACCGTAACCGCGTCCACGCAACTCTCTAAGGACGAAGTCGAGAAATTGGTACGAGAGTCTCAAGAAAAGGCTCAGGAAGACCAAAAGGTTCGAGAGGCCGCTGAATTGAAGAACCGCGCGGAATCGTTGGCCTATGCAACGGAAAAAACCGTGCGGGATCTAGGAGATAAGGTTTCCGCATCGGATAAAGAAGCGGCGGAAACCGCAATTAAGTCGGTGCGAGATGCGATCGGTACCGCAGACCAAGAGGCCATTCAGAAAGCCGTCACGGAATTGGAAACGATTTCGCATCGGCTTGCGGAGCAACTGTACACGTCGACCCAATCCGGTGGCGACGCTTCACCGCCGCCTGGTGGCGAAGCCAACGATGATGTCATTGACGCAGATTTCCGCCCCACCGAATAGGGTAGGCGGTCAGGTCGGGACCAGGTGGGGAAACCTTCCTGGTCCTTGCCCTTGGGGGAGGTCACGATATGGCAGCACCAAAAGATTATTACAAAATCTTAGAAATTAGTGAGACCGCTGACGCTGCCACGATAAAGGCGGCCTATCGGAAGTTGGCCCGTAAATATCATCCCGATGTCAGCGGTAAAACGAGCGAAGAACGCTTTAAAGACATCAACGAGGCGCACGAGGTCCTCTCCAATCCTAAGAAACGGCAGGAATATGATCGATTGCGACGCAGTTTCGCCAATCGGAAAGCGCGTAGTCAGGGCCCCGGTTACCAACGTGTGTCTCACGAATGGGACGGATTTGACGTTGGCGACTTTGGAAGTATTTTTGACGATTTATTTTCGGGAAGTGGATCCACACGGACCCAACAGCGGCCAAAGCCTGAAACGCCCGAGGAGACCCTTGTCGTTACTTTGGAGCAGGTTGCCAGTGGAGCTACCGTGCCCATTACGGTGAGCCAGATTCGGCCTTGTGCCACCTGTCACGGAGCTGACCCGAATTGTTCTCGGTGTGGGGGTCTGGGTCAGACCATGGAGCCCCAAGGGTTTGAGGTGAAAGTCCCTCCCGGCGTCGAAGATGGCACGGTGCTGAGGGTTGGGTCTCATGCCCGACTTAAAATTCAGGTCGCTCCACACCCACGATTTCACCGCCAGCATAATGACCTGGTAGGGAAACTGATGGTGGCGGTACCAGTGGCAGCATGCGGGGGACAGGTCACGGTGAGTCCGTTGGTTGGTGAATCGGTTGCCCTGACTATTCCACCGCACACCAATCAAGGCAAGGTTCTCCGACTGCGAGGGATGGGTTTGCCAGACCGATCGGGTGCAACCCAAGGTGATCTGTTATTAGAGGTGACGCTGAGGTTCCCGGAACCCTTTACGGCAGAAGATGACCGATTGTATGAGGAATTGAAGGCATTGCATCTTGAAAGTGGGGGAGATGTTCATGCGCCTCGATAAACTAACCGTAAAATCTCAGGAAGCTCTTGAAGCGGCGCAAAATCATGCACGAAAATTAGGAAATCAAGCGATCGAACCAGAACATTTGCTTCTCGCGTTGCTTCAAGAACCGGACGGCGTGGTGCGTCCCTTGATTCAAAAGATGGGAGTGGCGGTCAATAACCTCGAAACGGCCGTCCAGACGGCGTTAGAGAAAATCCCAAAAGTCACCGGGACGCAAGTGGGGGCCTATTTGAGCCCGCAACTCACGGCGGTCGTCGAAGCGGCGGAAGCGGAAGCCGAAAACTTGCATGATGAATATGTCTCGACGGAACATCTCCTGGTGGCCTTGGGGGAGCAGGAGACGAATGTCGGGAAAATTCTTAAGGCGCACGGCGTACAGAAAGATGGTATTTTACGCGCATTGAAGGCAGTGCGCGGTTCAAGCCGCGTGACCGACCAGACGCCTGAAGAAAAATATCAAGCCCTGGAGAAATATGCGAAAGACCTGACTGACCTCGCACGCAAATCTAAGCTCGATCCCGTGATTGGTCGTGATGAGGAAATACGGCGCGTAATCCAGGTTCTATCGCGCCGTACCAAAAACAATCCGGTGTTGATTGGTGAGCCGGGTGTCGGTAAGACTGCTATCGTCGAAGGACTGGCTCAAAGAATCGTGGCGGGCGATGTCCCTCAAGGATTAAAGGATAAAAGGGTCTTGGCCCTTGACTTAGGATCCCTCATCGCGGGCAGCAAGTTTCGCGGGGAATTTGAAGATCGGCTGAAAGCGGTCCTCAAGGAAGTCCAGGCAGCCGAGGGCAACGTTGTTCTCTTCATCGATGAGCTCCATACCTTGGTCGGGGCCGGTAAAGCAGAAGGGGCAGTAGATGCGGCGAACCTCTTAAAACCGGCGCTGGCACGCGGTGAACTTCGGGCAGTGGGTGCCACCACGCTTGACGAATATCGCAGTTACATTGAAAAAGATGCTGCTCTTGAACGCCGATTTCAACCGGTTCACGTCGGGGAGCCATCGGTGGAGGATACCATTGCTATCCTGCGGGGCTTGAAGTCTCGCTATGAAGTGCATCATGGTGTACGCATCCGCGATGGGGCTTTGGTGGCCGCGGCTCGACTAAGTCATCGCTACATCACCGACCGATTTTTGCCGGATAAGGCTATTGATCTGATTGATGAGGCGGCGTCGCACTTGCGGGTAGAGATGGATAGTCTACCGGAAGCCTTGGATGAATTGGAGCGGCGCCGTATCCAACTAGAGATTGAACGCGAAGCTCTTGCAAAGGAAGATGATGCCGCGTCTAAAACGCGTTTGCAACAACTCGAGCAAGACTTGAGTAATGTCCGTGAACAACGCGACGGGCTCCTCGCTAAGTGGGAGCAGGAAAAGGCGTTAGTGGAAAAAGTGCATACGTTGCAAGCAAAGATTGAAGAAACTCAGGTGGCGGAAGCCCAGGCGGAACGTACCGGGGATCTCGCGCGCGCGGCAGAGTTGCGTTACGGGACACAACTTAGTTTGGCTCGAGAACTTAAGGCAGCTCAGGAAGCGGTGCAAGAACTAGACCAAGCGGGCCGGATGTTGCAGGAAGAAGTAACCGAACATGACATTGCCAGCGTGGTCGGGAAATGGACTGGGATCCCCGTCAGTCGTCTTTTAGAAGGAGAACGCAGCAAGCTGGTAGAGATGGAAGACCGATTGGGTGCTCGAGTTATTGGTCAACGTGATGCCATCCATGCGGTCTCGAATGCGGTGCGTCGTGCTCGCGCGGGACTATCCGATCCCCGCCGTCCCATGGGGTCTTTCTTGTTCGTAGGACCCACCGGTGTAGGGAAAACCGAACTGGCTAAGGCCCTGGCCGGCTTTCTGTTTGATGATGAAAACGCGCTGGTCCGAATCGACATGTCCGAATATATGGAACGCCATGCGGTGTCCCGATTGGTTGGGGCACCTCCCGGCTATGTCGGCTATGAAGAAGGGGGCCAGTTGACCGAGACTGTGCGCCGCCGTCCCTACGCGGTGGTACTTTTGGACGAAGTGGAAAAAGCGCATCCGGAGGTCTTCAACATCTTACTCCAAGTGCTCGATGATGGCCGGCTGACTGATGGGCAGGGCCACACGGTTGATTTTCGTAATACGGTCATCATTATGACCTCGAACCTTGGGAGCCAGGTAATCTTGGAAGAATCCGATCCAGAGCGTCGATCCGAACACATTGCGGGGATTTTGAAAGAGGCGTTTCGGCCGGAATTGCTTAACCGCATCGATGAAGTGATTACATTTTCTAGGCTAACAACGGACGACCTGCTTCGTATTGTCTCGTTACACGTGTCCGAGATGAATGAGAGGTTAGCAGAACGGGATCTGCGGGTTCAATTCACCGATGCGGCTAAAAAGTGGCTCGCTGAACGGGGATATGATGCGCAGTATGGAGCCCGTCCACTCCGTCGCTTGATTCAACGCATGGTCCAAGACCCGTTAGCCCTAAAACTGTTGTTGGGCGAGATTGTCCCCGGCCAGAATGTAACCGTCGATGTGAGAGAGGATGCGTTAGACTTTGTGGCCTCCGACCGGAACGATTAATGGGAAACAGATGAGCATGTTGGCGTGGCTCGGGACAGTCGGATGGAGGTCTTGACGTGAACTGGCGCCGATGGACAGGGATGGGAGTTCTCGCGCTGGCCTTTCTCTATGGGGGATTTTTAGTTGGCCGAGCGCTTCCCCACCACGGCCATGTCCCCGGCGAGGCAAGCCTGGCCCAAGGTCGGGCAGTGGCACCCGTGGGCTTGGGCCCGGGCGATATAGCGCCTAACTTTACTTTGGCCAGCACGACGGGCAAGCTGGTATCCTTAAAAAGCCTGCGGGGCCATCCCGTTTGGATAAATTTTTGGGCGACCTGGTGTCCGTGGTGCAAGAAAGAGATTCCGGAAATTGTTCGAGTTAAAAAGCACTATGGCCCGGCACTCGACGTGTATGGCATTGACGAGCAGCAAACAAAGAACGAAGTGGCCCGGTATATGGCGACTACGCATTTGAATTACCCGGTACTCCTGGACCAAAGTGGGTCTGTAGCCGGTACTTATGGGGTGCAGTACTATCCCACCTCGGTCTTTATTGGCCCGACTGGACACATTGTGGGGATTTATACGGGAGCCTTTTTGACGCGTGGCGCCCTCGATCCGTTTTTAAAGGCAATCATCCACCCGGGGTAGGGGGTGTCCCCAAAGACCGAGTTAGGTGACCCTGGGCCAGGACCATCGCATAAGGTACCAACTAGCGAGATACGTTATCGTCGCTAAAAATACACTCGCCAAGAGGACCAACACGTGGCTCCAGCCGTAATGAGGGGCTATTATTTGCCACCAGGAAATGGCGAGTACAGCAGGAACGGACGCCAGTGTAGGACGAACGAGCAACTGGCCCCATGAGGCACGGTATTGTGTAAGATTCGCGGTCGCCACCAGGTTTAAGACAAACGATAGGAAAAACCCCACAGCAAACGCCCAGGCAATGCCGGTAGCCCCAAATCCCGGTCGAGCTCCCAGTATCCATATGAGGGATACTTCCACGCCGCTTGCGATCAAGTCATTACGCATCGGGATAACGGTACGTCCCATTCCTCGTAAAATCCCGGCTAAGTTGATATCAAAATAGAGAAAGAATCCACCCGCGACTAATGGCACGAAGACATGGGGAGGGATTTGGGTATGGAAAAACAAATCATCTAGCTGGACTCCAATGGTGAGGAGCACGGCAGTTACCGGGACCGTGACCAATGTGGTGGCCTTCAAGCTGGATTCGGTATGGGTCCGGATTCGGGCCATGTCACCGCGGGCGTAGGCCTCGGCAATGACGGGAACCAGGTTTGTGGCGAGCGAAAGAGTCAGCGCTGTCGGGAAAAAGATCAGGGGGAGCGCCATACCGGTAAGTTGGCCAAAGTATTGAATTGCATGAAAGTGGGACATGCCCGAGGCAACGAGGCGCAATGGGATGACCGTGGCTTCGATCACGGCCACCAGGGACCCTAAGAGTCGCGTAAAGGTCACCGGCAAGGATAACCGGAGAATATCTCCGACCCGGATTGGGCGTCCCGCATCCGTGGTTTCTCGGGGTTGTTGGCGCCAATAGGCAGTGGCCAAGATGACCAAACTGACGGATTCTCCCACCGGAATCAAGATGACGGCCACTAGCGGAGCATGCGGAATCTGCTGCCCTAGGGCCGATAGAATACCGAGCATGATGACCACGCGAGCCAGTTGTTCTGCCACCTGGGACGCGGCGGGTACTTCGACTTGTTGTAAGCCGATAAAGTATCCCCGCAGGACCGACGAGAATGCCACCGCGAGTAGAGCTGGAGAAATGGCCCAGAGGAGGGGGACAAACCGTGCATCGTGGTACAACGTCAGCGCTAATGGGCGTGCCCATAGATAGATAATGAGCATGAGGGGAACACTAATGGCGAGTACAACAATCCACGCGAGTCGCATCAACGCCTTATTTTGACTCTTACCCTCGGCGACCATTTGCGATACCGCCATCGGCATTCCGGCGACGGACAGCGTGACGAGAGCAATATACAAAGGGAAAATCATTTGAAAGAAGCCGAGACCTTCGGCACCCAAAAACCGGGCGAGCAGCACACGATAGACGAGGCCGAGCCCTCGTGAGGCCAATGCTGCAGACGTTAGGGTTAAGGTTCCCCACCAGAGATTGCGTTTAGTGCGCATGGACATTCCCTCCGTGTCTAGACATATGTCTCGGGGCTGAGATTCTTGCCTCTAGATCCTAGGCCAGGCACTTTTGGTGGCGGGAATGAAATCTTCTATAATGGGAGCGGACGGGGGTGGGCGGCACGACAGGCCAGAGTGGCAAACAGTTTTGGTGGACTGCTATTCCGGGTGTGTTATGGATGTTGCTGAATATCCTCCATTCAGCGCCCCCCGAGTCGTTGGTATCCGGTGGCTATCCTGGGGTGTCCTATTATGCCTATAGCTTTCTTCACTATAGCTACTCTGACGTAGTCGCATTATACGGCGCGCGGCGGTTATTTTTACATATGATCCCCTACGTTCAGAACGTGATCGAGTACCCAGTGGGGATAGGCATATATATGTCCCTGATGGCTTATTTTCCGAGCTTTTGGGGGTATTTTATCGCATCAGATCTCGGCCTCATGCTTGCGTTTATCCTGACCCTCTATCCTCTGTACCGCGCACGTGGCATAAACGCTGCGCTCTGGCTCAGTTTGTCACCTCTCTTAGCGGTGTATGGGGTCCTCAACTGGGATCTTTTAGGGATTATGTGTTGGGCATGGGCAGTGCTTACCTTTGAACGCGGACGTTATCGGTGGGCTGGAATGTGGATCGGGATCGGGATCGCGGTGAAGTTCTTTCCGATTGTTATGGTTCCATATTTTTCTGCTTGGTTGTGGATGCACCGAAAGGACCAACTGAAAGGATTCTGCTTGGGACTGGGGATATCGGTCGGCGTCCTTAACCTCCCCTTTGCGATATTTGCTGAATCGGGTTGGTCTAACTTCTTTAGTTACAATAGTCATCGCCCCCCCGACCCCGGGCTCTATCAGTGGCTTATTCATGTGGGCGTCCTACACCTCAATAGCGTGGATATGGTGAGTGCCGGATTGACTTTAGGCGGGGGGATCGCCCTCCTCGCCCTGATGCTAAAATACCATTGGAATCCCGTGGGTGTTGTGGCCGCCGCCCTCACGTGGTGGTTTTTATGCAACAAAGTTTATAGTCCGCAATACATGCTCTGGGTTTATACCGCCATCCTATGGGCTGGGGTCGATGGGGGATTGCTGGTGGTGCTGAATCTTGCAGGGCTTCTCGACTTTTGGCTGGCCATGCGCTGGTTAGGGTTGGGGACCACCGGGAATCCATTGTTGCCGCGGTTTGTGCGAGGACCCGTCTTCCCCATCCTAGCCGGGCGAGACCTAAGTCTCCTGTTCGCTGCCGTTTTCACTGCGAATCGAAGCCGATTGCGGGTTGATACGGGACTTCCTTCAGAGATTCCTATCTCACCGCGTGAATAACGCTCACCCCCGACGCCACACGTAACTCCTAACGATTCCTCGGTAGGTCCGCCACATCGCGAGGCGGTGATATCCCGAATCTCGCGCACCTTCAGATGGTTGCGATATCATGGGCCTCTAGTCAGGTCGGGCTGAACGCAGAACCGCATGAGTTGGCACATCTAATATGGAGCTCGCGCGATGGGTGGATCGGAAAGCCCTTGGTATAAAAGGCATGGAGTCTAGGGCATGCTATCCGGCAGCACAGCAGCAACCCAGGAGGAATTCATGCCTAGACCTACTACGAATTCGGCTTTTCGGCCCATTCAGGTCCGGACCGATATGGCGATTGAGGCCCGTGACATCGTGCGCGGGGAATCCCATGAGGAAATTCCCGGTGTCCGAGTGCGCGACCTCAGTGACCGCGGGGTCCAGATTACTGAGGTCGAAATCTACCAGGAGTCCGCTGAAAAATTGATGGGTAAGCCCCGAGGGCATTACATTACACTCGATGTTCCGACGTTTAAAGATCGGGATCCAGACCTCAAACAAGGGCTTATCGCCGTCATTGCGGATCAAATGAAGGCGCTGTTACCCCATGACCTAGACACCACCGTCTTGGTTGTAGGTCTCGGGAACTGGAATGCTACGCCCGATGCCCTGGGACCTCGCGTCGTGGATCGTCTTTTGGTCACGCGCCACCTCGCTGAGGTAGTACCTGAAGATATTAAAAAACGCATGCGTCCAGTAGCTGCCGTCGCCCCGGGGGTTTTGGGGACTACTGGCATCGAGACCTTAGATATTATTCGTGGGATCGTACGGGAAGTGCATCCGGATCTGGTTATTGCCATTGATGCCCTAGCCGCTCGGAATTTAGACCGGTTGGTAGGAAGCGTGCAGATTGCGGACACCGGAATTCATCCCGGTTCAGGGGTTGGGAATCGGCGCCAGGGCCTCACCGAGGAATCGTTAGGGGTTCCGGTTACGGCAATCGGCGTGTGCACCGTCGTCCAGTCGGTTAGCATCGCCCAAGAGGCTATCCATCTCTTAACGCAACAATTGGCCGATGATGTGACGTTCTATAAGATTCTTCAACAAATGGAACTTCCCGAGCAGAAGGGCTTAATTGATGAGGTGTTGGGGCCGCGCCTTGGGGATCTTATGGTAACTCCGAAAGAAATCGACGTCTTGATTAACGATATGGCCGAAGTATTGTCGGAGTCCTTAAACCGTGCATTGCAGCCTCGGCTCGACCGAAGCGAGTGGGCTTAGTCGATTTGTCCCCAATGGAAAGGCACCTGGTGAGGGGGGCGCGCAAGGCGAGTCTTGAGATCCGAACGTTCGAGGGTTTGTAATAGGAGGCTCAGCCAGTCAGTGGTTAGGGCGTCTCGGTGAAGAACCCATTCATAGGGTTCTTCGGTCAGGGCGCGAAAGGTTAGGCCCAAAGATACTGCCAAGCTTCCGAGACCAAGGCCACCGATGCCCTCATGGGTGAGAACATACCGGGTCAGGTCCTGGTAGCGGTCGAACGTTGGCCCTAGAATCGGATACTTCAATGCGTCTTTGGTCCGCTCAAATACAGCGCGTGCTTCGCTCCCAACTTCCCGCACCGCCCAACTCTTGGGCTCCGGTTGACCCGGATGCCAGAATATCCCTTCCTCCCATTGGAGATACCCCAAACGTGCTAGAGGTGGTCCCTGGTCAGAGTCCCAGACATTGTAGGCCTTTTGAGCGGGGTTATACCAGTGTGAGCCCGCAAGGTGCAAAAATCCTCGACGAAGCCTATCGACTGCAGCGGTGCTGGAAGTCGGGATGATCTCTATGGCATGTGTGGCGTGTTGATGTTCGAACGAGGATTTTAGCCACGAGAGGTACGGGTCGCAGCCTCCGATCAGGATGACGCGCGACGGATGCCGAGCTCCGGGGGTCGGCATCAATTGCCTGGCCTCGGCATCCCACCAGGCATCGATGTGACCCGCGTCGCCAGTAAGATAGTACGGCACCACCACGACTTGATCCGCGATTGTAGCCCATACGACCGGTAACGAGCCGATGGGTACAACGTCATTAAACCAGCGCCAGTTTTGAGGGTGCGGGGGCCTCCCGACTAGGGTATCTAAGGGGACCTGGAGAGCATCAGCCAGCGCTATGGCGAGATCTAAATGGATGCGGGTATGTCCATGTTCAATAGCGATAAGGGTTTGTCGCGACACCCCTACCATACTGGCGAGGTCAGACTGCGTCCAACCGAGGGCCCGGCGACGTTGCGCTACGGTAAGCCGGACTTCTGTGTTTTTCATGGGGTTTCCTCCTCTTGGGTGGGGGGCAGACGATAAGGAACCCATGGGGGATCGACCAGCCGGATATGGTTCGGTAACGAGGTGCCGATCAGTGCTGGGAGTCCTGGCCATCGCAGGCGTATATGGGGTTCCTCACAATGAAACACCCATTGCCGGACCGATGCTCCCACCCGGGCGGCCTGAAACGTCCCCTGGAGCGTGATTCCGGGCCCATGGTGGCTTTCCAGAGTCAGGCTCATGGGGTGTACCAGCCAATATCCACCCTGGGGGCAGGGGATACTGGCTACATAGCCGAAGAGTCTTGCGAATCCCGGAGTCGGAGGATTCCGATACACAGTAGCCGTCGGGTGGGGGCCTGACCTGAACCCCGGTTCCCGTAACGAGAGCGTGTCCGAAACGAGCCATAAGTCGTCCCAGTGGTGGCTTGAGAGGATGATTAAACGGTCGGGATGTACCGTGGTTATATACGTCCGTAAGGTCTCTAGGATGGTGAACCGGCGGCTGTCCTCGATTTGGGATAACGGTTCGTCAAGCACCAGGATCGGTCGCTCGGTCACCAACACGCGGAGCAGAGCAGCCCGTTGATATTGTCCTCCAGAGAGCTCACCAGGATAGCGATCCAATAGGGTCTCGGACAAGTCCAGAATTGGCGCCCAACGCAAAAGCGACTCAGGGTCTCCAAACCAGAGGACTTGCTGTCGGATGGTGTCGTGGGGAATCAGATGGGGATTTTGAGATAAGAACGCGACCTCTTTAGGATACTGCGCCGGGACTTGATCTAAGCCGATGATGTGGCGGAGCCACGTTGTCTTGCCGGCACCCGATGGGCCAAACACACCGTGAATCATTCCAGGCGAAAATTCACTCCACCGCGATAGCCTAATGGGATCGGTCATGGCGCCGCCTCCAATTCAGCCAGATGGGGACTGGAAGACCGACCACGAGCAGGATCGTGGACAAGGCGAGTGCGGATGGAAGACCGTAAGATTCCAGCGCGATCCAAATGGCAACGGGAAGCCCCGTTGGATGATAGGCTACGACGATGGGAGCCCCAAAAGCACCGGTAATGCGTGCCCAGGCCATGGCGGCGGCGACGATTACTCCACTTCGGGCCATGGGCCAGGTCACATGTCGGAAAACATCAATGAGGGATTTACCTAATACCCGTGCCTCTTCTTCGTAGGCGATTGGCATCGACCGGAAGGCGGCCCAAGCCGTCAGTAGAAAATAGGGGAATCCTTCGTATACTTCCGCTACGATCAAGCTGAAGAGCGATTGCGTTGGGGTAATCCCGAGATGACCCAAAAAACTCCCTACCGGTGTTGTGGGACCTAGCAGGAAGGCCAATACGAGTCCCAATACCAACGGCGGTAATAGTAAGGGAATGGCTAGGAGCGCTCCGATCCAGCCTTGCGAGGAGTCGGACAGCAGTCTGGCTAAAATCCATGCCGCTGGGGTCCCCAGTGCTACGATGAGGCCGAGAGACACGGCACCAGAAACGAGCGTGGTGACCAGCGCGCCTCGATTGCTGGCTTGATGCCATAAGACACTCAGGGTACCGAACCGGGTCTCGGCGACCAAGATTAGCGTCGGCAACAGTAAGAGCAGGATAAGAGCCAGGGCAAACCCTCGCGCGAATTGGCGACTCATCAACGTACGGTTACCCCGCGAGGCAGGGCGCGCGGATTCCCGACAACGTATGGCGTAAAGGTATGATACCCCATCTGTCTCCAAATTTTTTGGCCGGTGGCTCCCGTTATGAAATTCAGAAAACGTAGTGCCGCCCGACCCGGGGGATTATGGGTTAAGGTGACGTCAATTAATAGCGGGGCTCCGGTGACCTTTGAACCGTTGAGGCGGAGGCTTGTCGTAGCGTATGTACGCGCATCACGGAGGGAACCGAAATTTAATGATGCGGGGAGCGCAATATATGGGAGGTGACGTTGTAACGCTTCAGACAAAAATGCGCTGGATGCGTCGAGCCCACCCGACTGCAAATTTGTGAGGATGCCCTCTTCGGAGTAAATTTCTTTAGATTGGGCCGGAGACCCACCCAGTATGCGGGACACATCGTGGGCCGGCAAATGATATCTTTTTACAGCTAATTGGATCATTTCAGCAAACGCTTGGCCTTGGGGATCGGTCACCGGGTTCGTGCGACCCAGCTTAAACTTGGGGTTGAGCATCAAGGAAAATAGATCAACTAACGGGGCTTGGTGGATACGGATCGCATTAAGAGTTTTGGCAAAAGGTGAGGTCTGACTATACGCAACGACTAATGGGCTACTTGCCACGGCTACGGCCCATGTTTTGGAAGCCGCGGGTTGGATGACCGCAATGGGCGCGAGACCGATACTTTCAAAGACGTCGGCGTTGATGGTGTGGGAAGCCAGTTCATGAGCCAATCCAAACGCTCCCCCACCCCGTCCGGAGTAGCGGACTCCGGTCGATTTATAGAACGCGGGCCCGAGACTCTGTTGGTTCACCAACTGCAAAGATCCAGCATAGGCGACGGTTACGAGGGCAGGTTTCGACGAGTTGGACGTGCCGCACCCACTAGCGATGACCAGTAAAGTGCTCGCGGCGAGAACAGACACGACCCGGTTCCCACGATTCATGGACTGTCCTCCAGTAAAGTGTAGATTACAATAAGTAAATCATACTGAACTTCCAGGGGCAATAAAAAATGGACGGCATTGCCGTCCATTTTTACGTTCGGTGCGACTCTCATGTAGGAGACCTGAGAAGAAGTTTACCGACCACGACCGGCCAGGTTTTGTTCGGCCATCTCGATCATCTTGCGTACCATGTGACCTCCCACAGCTCCGCACTGACGGGCAGGGACATCACCCCAGTAGCCATCATCCACGCCTTGCAGACCTAACTCGTGGGCAATTTCGTACTTGAATTGATCGAGGGCTTTTTGAGCACCTTGCACCAATGCGCGGTTGCCCGTGTTGCTTCCTCGTGCCATCTATCTCACCTCCTCGTTACTGAAGTAACGTTAGTATGACCATGGCCACTAGATTTAACCTAGAAAGGTTTGGATCATTGTTTGCGTCCTGATCCCGATCGGTTAACGAGGGTGTTTTCCGCCATTTCAATCATCTGCCTAACCATGTTGCCACCGACTGCTCCACATTGGCGTGCAGAAATATCGCCCCAATAGTGGTCGGTCGGGATGTTGACGCCAATATCCCGGGCCACTTCATACTTAAATTGATCCAGAGCTTGGCGCGTATCTCCCGACGCGTCGTGAGTATGCGTATTTCGTAAGGACATCTGGTTCACCTCCAATATGTTGGAATAGGGATAGTATTCCGTGGACAATTTTCAATACTCTGGAAACGATTGGATCGATAAGAAAAACCTCAGGATAGTTTGTCCCGCGAAGATCTCTTGCTAGGATTCGCAAACGCTCGAGATTTTCCTTGAGAGCCATTCCCGCCGCCACGCATTTTTTTGGGCAACATCTTCTGTTCGTTAATAAGAAACCAGGACAAGATTCCGGTGGCTAATGCGAGTCCGGAGGCACCCCAAAAGACGGTGTACTTGTGGGTCATTGCCATGGCAAAGAGTGGGGGACCGAGAGCTACACCAAAGAAACGGACACTTCCGTACAAACTGGTGACCACCCCGCGTTCTTTGGCACTGGTGGCGCTGGTTACTAACGTATTGATAGCAGGCAGCACAGCCCCGGTCCCGATGCCTTGAAATGCTAAGATAGCCAGAGCTAGCCATGGGGTTTTCGTGGCGAAAAACGGTTCGACGGCCATCGCTAAGGCAATAACAATGAGGCCCCCGACGACAATGGGTCGCGACCATTGAGCGAGCCTTTTTTGGAGGAGAGTCCCCGAGACAAATGACGTAATCGCTGATGCCAGGACGGGAATCGCGATCAGAAGTCCTCGCGTAAACTCACCATAGCCAAAGGTCTTTTCGAGGATATCCGCTAAATAGCTAAGGACACCAAACAGGATAAAAAGAACCACCGCACCGCCCAAAAAGGTGGCGACAATGGATCCGGCTTTTTCGGATAGGGTCTGGGTGAGCCCGGCCCAATATTGCTTGAGCCCACCTTGAGCATGGAGATTTTTGGGGTCTTTGATAACAAACCATACGAGGGCCGCGATGGGGAATGATAAGAGCCCATATACGAAGAATGGGGCAAACCAGATCAGGAGCGCGATGGCGGACCCGGCAATGGGAGAAACCACTTTACCGAATCCATTGGAGGCCTCTAAGATGCCTAAGGCACCTGCTCGGGATTTGCCTTGGAACATGTCTCCGGCCACGGCCATCGCTAGTTGATAGGTACCACCGGCCCCAATCCCCTGCAGTAGACGAAATCCCATGATGAAGGGGAAAGGGTGGGGGAGGAACCATGACGAGGCCCCGGCTCCCAGCCCGCCAATCCCATAGACTAGCAACGCCGGTACCATGATGACCTTACGGCCGATCCGGTCCGATAAAGCGCCGGCAAAGGGGATGATGATGCCCGCCGGAATCGAGAAGACGGTGATGATTAACCCGACTTGAAAGAGGGATAGGTGCATGACCTTCATCATCTTCGGCAAAACCGGAATGAGCATGGAATTACCGAGTACCATGATAAAGGGCACCGTGCATAAGACGGCTAACTTAAGTCTCTGTCCGTCATGTGATGCATCAGAGGGTGCGCCCTGTTCAGCCATAAACCATGCCTCCATTCCAAAATTCGTGACACGGTATTAACCTGTCCGTTTTTGTGCACCCAATGCACAAAATATTAGCCGTCACCTCCAACAACTGGGTTGAATATTGTGGCTAAGAAGTTGAGGATATGGAGGCGAAACCTGTGACGAGCGACGACAACAAGGCGTGGCTGGACATTTTAGATTTCCCAATTCTGGACCGTACCACCAAACCGCGTACCCGCGGCATCACCATGGTCATTGATAAAGGTCTTGGTCTCACAGACACCCGCGATTTAATGGAACTCGCTTCGGATTACGTAGATTCTTTAAAACTCACCTTTGGTACCTCTGCCTTTTATCACACCAGGCTATTGCGCCAAAAGATTGAGCTAGTAAAATCCTACGGCGTAGACATCTATCCGGGCGGGACATTTTTGGAATTAGCACTGCTTCAGGGGCGCCTCATCGAATTCTTAGACCGGGCCCGCGAGTTGGGATTTACGGGGATCGAGATTTCTGACGGCACGATTAATTTAGACCCAGAAACACGCTACAATACCATCAAATTGGCGAGGGTTTACGGATTTGAATTAGTGGTGAGTGAGGTGGGTAAAAAGGACCCTCGAGACACGATTCCAGACCTGCTTTTATGGGATCAAGTGCAACAAGACTTGGAAGCGGGATCCGATATTGTGATCGTTGAAGGTCGCGAGAGTGGTCAAGGCGTGGTGATTTACGATGACCAAGGTGAGGTCCTGGAAGACGAGTTGGAACAAATGGTAAGCCACTTGAAAGAGCCTCATCGCGTTTTGTGGGAAGCGCCGCGAAAACACCAACAACAGGAGCTGATTCTGAGGTTTGGTCCCAATGTCAATCTTGGTAATGTGGAGCCGAATGACGTCCTTGCCTTAGAAGCTTTGCGAGTGGGATTGCGAGGAGATACCTTGCGCCAGTACTATGTGAGTAGTGGTGTACCCGCTCCGATCAAGTGGCCGCCACCGTTGATTCTTAAAGGAGGTGATTTGAGCGATTGATGTGGTCTTTCGGTGGGAGGATGTAGGAGATCGGATCCAGGATCAAGCGGTCTTAGTGATTGATACGCTGCGGGCGACGACGACGATGGTGGGGTTTTTTGAAATGGGTGCGGGTCGGGTGTTCGCGTGTCCAACTGTCGAGGAGGCTTTCGTTCGTCGATCATCGTTGCCGTCCGCAATTTTGGGTGGGGAGCGGGAGAATAAGGCGCCTCGGGGTTTTGACGCCGGCAACTCCATCTTTGAGTATTCTGACCAAATGATTGGGGGTCGCTCCGTCATATTCACCACAACTAACGGCACGCGAGCCATCGGAGCCGTTGCCCAAAAGGCATCGTGGGTGGGTTTGGCGTGTTTGCGTAATCGTAGGGCCGCGGGAAATGCTCAACAACGACAATCCGATAGCGCTCTGGTCGTGTGTGCTGGGACCCAAGGCACTACGGCGTGGGAAGACACCTTGACGGCCGGCGCCGTCGTCGATACCTGGCCGCGCGACACCTGGACGGACGGGGCACTCGTCGCATGGACGGTATTTCATGCGTATCAAGAAGACCTCTTGGCAGGGCTATGGGCTTCTCGGCATGCAAAAGTCCTTCAAGACGCAGGGTTGAGCCGAGACATTGAATATGCCTCAAAGCTTGACGCCACATGCATCGTCCCGGTGCTGGACGCCCAGGAGTGGTTCGTCAAGGGCTGATGGTAAGCTTCGCGGTGCGACCGACCCCGTACGGGGTCGGTCTTTTTATGGCCGGGCCTTCATAAGTATTCCCGTCGGACCCTAGACACCGGAGGATGACATGCTAAACAACGCCACGATTGGACTCTTAGTGTTGCTGCTTTTGGGGATTTGGGCGCGCTCGAACCTCGTGGCGGCGGCAGCGGCTATTTTGCTGGTGATACGATTCACGCGCCTGTCTTTTTTATTTCCTGTACTCGAGCGACGCGGCGTGGAACTCGGGCTCTTGTTTCTTACGCTCGCGATGCTGGTGCCTTTTGCTTTGGGTAAAGTCACCATGAGAGACATTGCCAAGGGATTGCTGACGGTGCCGGGAATTCTCGCTGTAATTGGGGGGGCCGTGGCCACTCATTTGAATGGCCGTGGGCTGCATCTGTTGGCGGACCATAGTTATTTGATGATTAGCCTTATTGTGGGATCAATCCTCGGGATTGTGGTGTGGGGGGGCATCCCGGTGGGGCCCTTGATGGCGGCGGGGGTTACTTACCTGATGCTTCAAGTGATTGACGTAGTGGGGCGCCACTTTCATTAATGATGCGGACAGGAGGGCAAAGGGCGTGTCGAGTGACTTATATTTACGCGGCATGGTGGTGATTCGTTTCCTGTCGGCCATGCTCGAACTCACGGGAGCTTTTCTGATGTGGCGATTTAATCGGATTGAGATGGCAGTGCGGATCAATAGCTTTTTAGGGCTTGTCGGTCCGATTATTCTGACCACTACCATGCTACTGGGCATTGCTGGCCTGGCGGCAACGAAAGTTCCGTTAGGAAAAATCTTATGGATTGGAGGCGGGGTTGCCCTGATTCTTTGGGGGACCACGCGGTGACAGGGTTCTGGGTAATTTCCGTCAGGAATTGGCGACGGCGCTGGAGGCTTGGACTGGCTCTACTGTTAATGTTGCTGTTTGTGCCTGTCGCAATCCAGTCTTCTCCCCCAGCCCGAGGTGGCCACGAGCCCGGGGTGACATGGTACGTAAAAACTCCCCAACGCTTAGTGGCGCTTACCTTCGATGATGGACCGAGTCCTTGGACCCCCCGTATTTTGGCTGTGTTGAAAGCGTTCGGCGATTCCGCAACATTCTTTGTGCTAGGTTCCCAGGCCATCAAGTATCCCGCCATCATTCGGCGTGAAGTATGGCTCGGTATGGAGGTTGGGAACCACACCTACGGCCACATCAATCTTACGCACCACTCGATTTCCGAAGACTACTGGGACCTTACTCAGACCAATCGCGTGGTAAGTCGCATCACGGGCAGTCCACTGTCCGTAATGCGACCACCCTATGGCGCGTACAACACTATCACCTTACGCGCTGCTGCCCGGGCTGGATTACACGTCATCCTATGGTCGTGGACCGAAAACTCTAAAAATTGGAAGAACCCGGGGGTTGCGGAGATTGTAGCGAATGTCATGCGTCACTTACAACCAGGCGACATCGTTCTATTTCATGACGCGGGGAAAAATCTCGGACCAACGCTTCGAGCGTTACCCATCATTCTGAAAGATCTAAGGGCGCTGGGATATCGATGCGTGACCGTGTCGGAACTCATGCAGGTGCACTAGAGGATTGCACAATGGTATACTGGCCACAATGGTAGCCATCAATCCAATTGTTGGAGGTTGGACCAATTCGTATCGTCGGAGGACAAGCTTCAGGTCGACGCTTGATCGCACCTAAAAGTCAAAGAACCCGCCCCACCGGTGAGCCTGTCCGGGAGGCCCTCTTTAACATGCTTGGTTCGCGGGTTGTAGGTGCGCGGATTCTGGATCTGTATGCGGGCAGCGGGGCATTGGGTCTCGAGGCGTTGTCCAGAGGCGCGGCCGAGGCGGTTTTGGTTGAAGTGAACGGCGAAGCGATTCGGGCTATCGGCCACAATATCAGAGAACTCGAGTTTCAAGACCGTGCCGTGTTAAAAAAGATGACGGTGGAGCGTTTTTTGGAGGAAGCCATTGTTCATGGAGGGCGATTTTCTGTAATTTTTTGCGATCCACCGTGGGCCCATGGCCTGTCAGAGGCCGTGCGTCGCACTCTTTATTGCTTAGTCGAAACCGAGGGACTAGTGCTGGTGGAGCACCAAAAGTCCGATGCGCCTCCGCTGTTAACACAACTAACCCCCACGCGTGATCGGGCGTGGGGTGATACCCGGGTCACGTGGTACCAAGCCATCGCGAAAGGGGACCTCATATGAACACAATACGGGCACTTTATCCTGGATCTTTTGATCCGATTCATAACGGGCACCTGGATGTCATTGAGCGGGCTGTTCGAACTTATGGGGAACTCACCGTGACAGTTTTTGTAAACTCGTCGAAAAGCCCCCTATTCGAGGCTGAGGAACGAGTGGAGCTGGTTCATGAGGCCACCAGGCATCTGCCTGGAATTGTAGTCGAGCAAAGTCGCGACCTCTTGGTTCGTTATGCGATGAGCCGCGGTATCGATGTGGTCATTCGTGGTCTGCGGGCAGTGCTCGACTTTGATTATGAGTTCCAAATTGCTCTTATGAATCGAAAAATGGCTCCCGATATTGAAACCATTTTCATGCTGACTAGTGAACATCACGCCTACTTGAGCTCTACGCTAGTTAAGGAACTGGCTCGATATGGAGCAGATGTTCATGGGTTAGTGCCTGAACCTGTGAAGGTGGCTCTAACCAAAAAATTTGCGCACACTAAGGGAGATTACTATGACAAACCAACCTCTGGCCTCTGATTTGGCGGTGCTCTTGGACCATGTGGACCAGTTGATTGTAGAAGCACCGCGGCTCCTCTGGACCGGAAAAATCCTGGTGGATAGTAATGAACTAGCGACCCTCCTCAGTCAAATCCGACATGCACTACCTGAGGAGGTTCGCCAAGCGCAATGGGTTATCGCGGAGCGCGACCGCGTCTTGCAAGATGCGCAAGATCAAGCACAGGCTATGAAAGTTGAAGCCGAAGAATCTGTAATGCGTCAGGCTGAATCGTCCGAAATAGTTCATAAGGCACGCGAACGGGCTCTTGAATTGGCAGAGCAGGCACGGCAAACGGCGCGCGAAATTCACCAGGGAGCACGAACCTATGCCGATGAGATCCTCGCCCGACTAGAATCGGAACTCCAACAAGTGCTGGAGGATCTGAAGGCCAATCGGGCGGAGTTGCGGAACGAGAAGGCTTAAGGGAATACAAAGTGCCATCGCCCAGACTGCTTGGGCCATTCGGGCCCGGACAATACGAAGCCAGGACAGGCCCCGATGATGTGCGTAGAGGGCAAGCGGGACAAGGCAGACCAGACCATTAAATGCGAGGGCGCCTAAGCCGATTAACGTGGGAACGCGTGATGACCCGGTGGGTTCGATCCAGAGCTGATACAGCCAGTGTGCGGAGGGATCTTGCAGCACCCGAGCCAAGGTCAACTCCGCCAACAGGATGGTGGCCCAGTTCATGGCGTCTAGGCTTGCCGAGCGGAATCTTAGGGGAGCGAGGTGGATGGGTTGAGGGACTTTTGGGACGGAACGGGTGGTGGCCCACGCGGATAAGACGAGTGCTCCATCCACCCAGATTCCAATCCAAAGATGGCCAAAGAGCCACGGATTATATAAATTGGCCCATGTCAGAGCACGGTACGTGGTTTCAGCGGGGAGATCTTTGGCTGCTTGGTCGAGAATTCGAGTGGCGCCGACAATGGGCCAGGATGCTAAACTTCGCAGGACTCCAGCATGGGTCCCTTTTAGGCCTATACTGTGGATGATGAGTTCTGCGGCCAATACCGAGGGAAATACCAAAGGGACCACCTGTGTCCACCAATCGTGTAGAATGGCGGGGAATAGGTGACCAAAATGTGGTGCGGCGCTGTACAGGGCCAGGGTACCCCAAGCGATGGCGAGTGCCATCAGCGACCACGATCCATATAATTTTGCCTGTGCGTGACGACGCATGACACCGCCTCCAATGGTTGAGGTCTAGTACAAGATATGCGGGGGATAGGCTAAGAGGCTATATTAAGGACATGAACCTCGTGGTTTAAGACATACACTGAAAGGGACCCGGAGGTTGGTTGAGATGGCACACAAAGGTGTGGTACTGGCGCTGTCTTCGGGCGGAGCCCGAGGATTCGCCCATATAGGGGTGTTAAAGACGCTGGACCGTTTCCACATTCCGATCGCTGGGATTGCAGGGTCTAGTATGGGCGGGCTTGTTGGCGGCCTCTACTGTGCTGGTTATACGGGAAGTATGATACAAGAAGTGGCGCTGGCTATCCGGCGTACCGATTGGATTGATTTTTCGTTGTCTAAAATGGGTCTCTTAGCGGGCAAGAAGCTTGAGTCACTCCTGATGAAATGGACTCACGGGTGTCAATTTGAGGATTGCTCGCCTCCGCTCAAAGTAGTCGCGGTGGACATTGAAACGGGCCAACCCGTTTTGATCGAAACAGGGCGATTATCTGAAGGCATCCGAGCGACCGTGTCGATTCCCGGGATATTTAGCCCCGTTGTTCGTAATCGGCACATTCTGGTAGATGGAGGCGTTTTGAACCGTGTGCCTGTTGATGTCGCGCGCTTGTTTGGTGAGTTTCCGGTTGTCGCCGTCGATGTGGGAGTGGAGTTAGCGCCTAAAGTTGGATCCATGTTCGATGTCCTTTTTCAAACGTTTGACCTGATGGCTCATCAATTGAAGCGATTCCAACCGGTTCACGCCGATCTGGTGATTGAGCCACAACTGCAACTAACTCGGGAAGCGCATTTTAGCAAAATTCCGGAGATGATTCAGGCGGGCGAAACCGCAACGGAACAAGTGATCAGTCGGATTCGTGACTTACTGGTCTAAATGAGTGGGAAGTCAGGAAAGGGGGGGCTCGTGATTAAGTCAAAACGTAGCCTAGGTAAGTCTCTCATATGGATATTGGCGGGGCTCATCGCGGTGGGAGTGGTCTTATGGTTTGTTCCTACCAACTATGTAGCCATTGCTCCCGGAATTACTGGCGACTTGTCGCAGATGGTCAATGTCAAAGATGGGCACACGCCAGGGACTGGTAAGCTGTTGATGGTCGCGGTCGAGATTGGGAAATTGAATGAACTGCTCTATTTAGGCGCACGGCTAGATTCTAACGTGCATGTTTTAACCAACCAAGCTGCCATGGGCGGTCTTAACATGCAACAGTACGAACAATTAAATTTCTCTATGATGTCGACCAGTAAACTCTCGGCCGAAGTAGCTGGCGAAAAACTGGCGGGGTTACCTGCTTCGGTGACCGCTGTCCCAGGGGCCCAAGTGCAGGCTGTGCTTAAGTCGGGCAATGCCTATGGTAAATTGAAACCAGGGGACCTCATAGTCGGTGTCGGCTCATACAAAGTGACATCACCCGCCGAATTGCCTGCCTTGCTCAAGCAGCACTTCAAATTCGGTCAAATCGTACCCTTTACGGTCATCCGGAATGGCGTTCATGTGCTGGTGCCGGTCAAAACCATGCATTTAGCCAATGATCCAGCGCCGGCGATTGGAATTGTCATTGGCCAACAACTTCAGTGGCATATTCCTCGTTCGGTCACCATTAAGAGCCAGGGGATTGGGGGGCCTAGTGCGGGGATGATGTTTGCGCTCGAAATTTATGATCAGATCACGGGGCACAATCTAGCCGGGGGGCGGACTGTGGCTGGTACCGGGGAAATCTACCCCAACGGCACGGTGGGTCCGATCGGAGGCGTTCAACAAAAAGTGATTACGGTGCACAGAGCGGGTGCAACGGTCTTTCTCTGCCCAGCTCAAAATTTTGCGCGGGCCGAGGCCATGGCGCGGGCAAAAGGCTATCACATGAAAATATACCCGGTGAGTACCCTGGCGCAGGCCTTGAAGGATATAGAAATCGGTGGATCTGGTGGGAATGCCTAGGTTATTTGTGGGTTTAGCGGACATACTACATCCTAGACTGCGAGGGAGGGGTTTGTCTTGGCTAATCAGGGAAGTAATAGAGGGACCCAGACCAATCTGAGGAACATTATTCAGCAAGAAATGGAACAAATGCAGCGGCAAGGTGGTGCAAACGTTGCGGGTAGCGGATCCTCTTCACAGGACGAGGATTTGCGCCAATTGGTGCGCGAAGAACTCCATGCCATGAAGGCGAACGGGGCCAACTCGAAAGTCCAGTCGGGACCGCGTAGCACCGTCCAGAGCGGCCAAGCTGGCAAGGCGGCGGGAGGCACGTCGAGTCCCCGGGGTAACCCTTCGGGCTCTACGGGCAGTTCCTCCTCGCCAAATGGTGGCGCGGGATCTAAATCTAGTGCCTCAACGGTGGGTGAATCGTCGTCGAGCCAACATAAGAAAAAGGCTAAAGTGCAGCCTAAGATGAATGCCAATAACAGTCAAACCGTAGCGCAAGTCCTGACCCAGGCACAATATGAGCTCAGTCAAGAATTGGAGGCTAACCTCAAAAAGCTTCGCAGTGTGATTCAACAGAGTGAGGAAATTGCCAAAAAAATCGAACTGGTCTTAGGCCGCGGAGAGCAAGGAAGCGGAACCAAGGAATGAAGAGCCGCGCGTTACTTATCCGCCAAGGCCGGGTGTTTGCCCCCGAACCGCTAGGAATACAGGACGTGTTGATTATCAACGAAGATATCGTAGCAATCGGTTCGCATCTGGAAATTCCGTCCTGGTGTGATGGAACGGAAATTTCGGCCAAGGGCCACCTCGTGTTTCCGGGGTTCGTTGATCAGCACGTGCACTTGGCAGGCGGCGGAGGTGAGGGGGGGCCGCAATTTCGGACTCCAGAAATTTCTCTGACAGCCTTGACTGTAGCCGGAGTGACGACCGCGGTAGGAGTGCTTGGCACCGATGGGACCACGCGCAGTGTTTCGGGACTGCTGGCCACAGCTCGGGGCCTCGAAGCCGAAGGGCTTTCGACCTTGATTTATACCGGCGCTTACGAGGTCCCCACTCGGACCATTACCGACAATCCGCGCAATGATGTGGTGTTGATTGATAAGGTGATTGGCATCGGGGAAATCGCAGTCAGCGACCATCGGGGGAGTCATCCTAGTGACCGGGTCTTGGCGCAATTGGCCTCCGAAGCGCGCGTGGGGGGCCTGTTATCGGGCAAGGCGGGCGTGTTACATTTGCAT
>JAKADJ010000060.1:1404-10262 GCA_021820645.1 Bacillota bacterium | reverse complement strand
GGGTGTGAGGAGAGTCGTCGAGGTGATGCGCCTCGTAGGCCGCAACAAACTCGGCGACCGTGCCGATTTGATCGCAGTCGGGGCACTGTATGCGCGATGGATCGTTCCACTCGATGTCGCCGATTTGTTCGGCCCCTTCGGCGTTCACATCGAACGTGCTGGTTGCTTCGATGGAAAAGTGTTCGGATTGTCCACACCGGGGACAGCGATAGGGGAAGCTGTCGTCCATGTCCATAAGAAAAACCTCCAGGTTCGCATAATGGCGATCAGAAAGCGTCCGCCGGTCGGCGGACGTTCAGCGTTGTGACACACTACAGCATCTTAGGGGGATTAGGTGATAGCTGACAATTTTCTGGAGGTGTTTCTGTGCACCTCTTTGATACTTGAGACCACCTGTATTGGGTGCCCGCCGGGATCGGCGGGCTAAGTTAAGAGGCTGGCTTGCCACAAACAAAGATGGGCAAGAAACGCGAAGTTTGCTTCTCGTCCATCGTAATTTCGCGGCGCGGGAACACGCTGGTTAAATTGGCACGGGTGATGCACACAAGCTGTTACAGTTCCAGACATCGATACGAGAACGGCAACGAGAGCACCAAGATGCGTGATATACTGATGGGGTTGAGCTAGGGGTGACGAAGGATTGCTGGTTTTCATGGACGAATCGGGCGATACGGGTTTTAAGTTGGGTGAAGGTTCATCTGTTCGTTTTCTTCATCCATCTCGTTTTTCTGGGAGACCTAGAAAGCATTGGGTATCCGGCAAATTTCCAGCTTTCCAGCCAAGTTCGCCAAGTTCGTGGAAAGCGTAAGGAAATCCGTGCAGTAGCGTTCCAAGATTCCATGGCAATTTATCGGTGACACGCAAAGAGGGCGAAGCCGTCGCTTCGCCCTCGGGTTAATCTTGTGAGTGATAGCTATGCGGGATCAGCGCATGGCAGTATGGCTGTTAGTGAGGTCATCATAACCAGAACGTCGGGATTGGTCAAGGATGGACCGGCACGACCGGGTTGGATGCGTGAAATGAGCGCGAGAACGGTGGAAGAACACGGCACTCGGAATGCTCCGGGCCGATCGTTTGGCTTATGGCACGTACCACGAAACGGCAACGGTTTTGTCTCAAATCACCCTAGAGTGGACAAAGCATATTGGGCCATGTGGACATTATCCAAGATCATCGCGATCCCGGACTGCATGAGCCATTGATGCTGAGACAAGGTCGAGATGGCCTGCGTTAAAGCTTGTGGTGGAGTGGCAAGATTTTGCGTAAGCTGCATGCCAGATTGTCCCAATCCCGCAGCAATTGCGTTCAACCGATTGAGATTGCTACCGATACTGCCGTCCAATCGGGTTAACCCGTCGAGAGCCTGATGGACGGATGTGATGGCGGACTGGGCCGTGCTAGCTGACATCAGGGACAACGTGGAGAGTCCCAGGGCTTTCGCGTCAATGCCGGGCAATGCAATCGTGGTGCGGTTGGCTGCACCGTTTTCCACACCGGTCTGCAGGGTAAGAGCCTGGGAAGTAATCTGTAGGGGAGCGGACCAGTTGCCTCCGGAACGGATGTCCGCCGGATTGACCACGACGGATAAGCTACCACGTGTTGCAGTAGGCAAGGTCATGGTCATCGCAGCGTCCGTTAGCGAGGCGGAGGTGGTGCTTAAGAGATCGCTACCTTGCCATAGACTCAAGGTGGCGACGGGGGATGATGGACTTAGGGCGGATCCTCCTCCCGTTCCCAAGGATGTGCTGGTGGTGTAGCTCGTGTGAGGCACGTAGCTAACGGAGGTGGTGAGACTCGTATGCGAACTGGTCGTAACCGAGGTGGCCCGACTGGTGTGCAACACAATCGACGTGTGCTGGCTGGTAGATACGGTGTGGCTGGTGTGATACGACGTGTTGGTGGTTGTCGATTGGGAGGTCACCAGGCTGACGGAGGTGTGAGGGCTGGTGTGGATGCTCGTACCTTCCACGGATACCGTCATGCCGTAGAAAAAGAATCCAGGATCGGAAATAGCGGATGGGGTGCTGCTGGCTTCCCAAGTAATGGACATGTTATTCGGGACCACGCTGGTTTGCGTGTGGCCGGCTACGGCGGTGTAGGTATAGTCCGGAGTGCTGTAGGGAACTGCGGCGCCCGATTGCACGGTGGTGTTTATGGGCCCAGTGGTCAGCGAGCCGTAAGTCGGTGGAGGGTTGCCGGAATGCGATGATCCTATCATCACCACTTCGGCTTGAGTCTCGTTTTCTTCTCCGCCGCTTGGAGTGTAAAACTGAAATGCGAGGTGTTGTCCTGATGCGACGGTTCCGAACTCTCCGGTGGAAAATGAGTACGACAACACGCCGGTACTTCCCACGCTTCCACTTCCGTACAGATCCAGGTTGCTTTTGGAGGTATACGATGCGCTGGCTTGATCGGTCGTTACATTGCCGCTGATGTTCCATCCGCTACTGCTGGCCGGGATGAAATAGCTACGCGAGGTCCCCATGCTGGTGCTGGTGGAATACGACACGGAGGTTTGGGATGACGTGTGAAGGCTTACGGACGTTTTCGTGGTCGTTGAGAGTTGAGTGCTCGTCTGCGTGCTGGTGGTCACTTTGGTACTGGTGCTCACCGTTGAGCTGGTCGAGGTGTGCGTCACCGTGCCCGTCGCGGTGTGGACGCTGGTAACGGCGACTTCCGTCGTGTGGGGAGTCGTGGTCGTCCTCGATGTGGGGTCGGACACGGCGAGCGTGAGCGTGTAGGAGCCCGTTCCCGTCCATCCTGGCGTGGGCGTGACGCTTTGTATGCCTTGGGGCAATCCGTTAGGCGTCTTGACGTGCGGGGCGTACTGTAAAAACACGGGGATGGTGTTCCAGGTAGTCTGATTGAGCGCGTTTAAGTCCGCAATCAATCCGTTGGCTTGGAACTGCATTTGCTGGCGTTGGGAACCGGTCCAGGTGTCATTGGCCGCCTGGGTCGATAATTGCTCGAGTTGCTGAACGATCGAAATCGCGGATTGGACCGATCCAGCTGCGGTGTTTAGAAAGCTTTGGCTTTGGGTCACGTTGGCCGCAGCCGCGCTGTTCGCGCCCCATAGACCGGTCCATTGCGTGGTCATCGCTTGATCGGCGGGAGTAGCCGGGGGCGTACCGGTCGCGATGGTCGCTTCGGTAGGCTGTAAAGCCGCCGCTTGATTTTGGATATCCGTTAAAATGCCAGGATTCCAGTGGACGTTGTTGAACATGTTAGCGATTCACCTCGGACTGGACGAGATCGGATTTAACGAGAGAATCGGAAGCGTTAGGATCGGCAAGCCAATCATGATGCGCGGGCACGATGCGTAAATCATGGCGGTCATCCAGGGTAATCGATTTCATGTGGCCGATTCGGATATCTTTGGCGTATCGAATATCCAACGTAGGTTGCTCCAACCAAAAATGCACATCTTCTCCGGTGACATCGGCGTGGAAGACATAGCGTGTCGGTTGCTGCAAGAAGAGCATTCCGAATCCCGTCATCCCAATAGGGGTCCAATCCGGCAGGGAAGGAAGTTCTTCGCGAGAATAATGGATATTCTCCATGGGTTTGCGAGCCCGCATCAGCACGCTTTCTCCGTTGGCCATGGGGTAATGCGCGGTCCATCCCACGTGGTCGTTCCACGCACGTTCTATCGCAGCGGCAATGGCGTGGTGACCATCCCAAGGGATGACAATGTCATTATCGACCCAAAGCACCCATTGCCACAAGGCGTCCGGATCCGCTTGGCGCAAGTCATTTAAGATGGAATTGCGGGCGCGAGGAATATTACTTGCGGTGGACAAAAGAAACTGCACGGGTACACGGATTTTTTGGATAAGCCGCGTCAGTTCTAGCATGGTTTGAATGGGAGCGCAGAGGGAATCGGCGGGAATCGCAATAAACCATCGGGCAGGTCGTGTCATAGTCAATCCTCTCCTTCACGTAGGGTCATTCCGACAAAAGCCGGGTTAATCGCGAGCCAGATGGGGCACCACCGACACCAGCGTGCCGTAATGGAGATACTTCCAGACGTGGGCGGCCACGGGGATCGGCAGTTCGATGCACCCGAGACTTTGGGGAAAGCCGTAAGCGGCGCGAGGAAATCCATGGACCGCAACGCCTCCGTGAATGTAGTTCACGTAGGGCACTCCGGGATCGTTGTAATAGGTTCCCCAGGGGGTGGTTCCGGACATGTCTTGGCGGTCGTAGCGCAGGTAGACGTCGTAGGTGCCGAAGGGGGTGGGCGAGGCCGCCACGCCGGTGTTGGTGGGGCTGGTCAGGATGACGCGTCCGTTGTGATACAGGGTAAACGTCTCGAGATGGGACGATCCGAGATATTCGTCGACGATGGCGTAGTTGTATCCGGTAGGGCTGGTTGCGTGGGTGTGCATGGCGGCGGTCAGCGCCGTTTGGGTCGCCCGGGTGAGCGTGCCGGTCATGGGAAGGTCGTGGACGCGTTGAAAGTGGGTCAGCGCGCCGTGGGTCATGACGGTCGCCACCCCCGGGCGGGCCCACAGCGTGTGCAGCAACGTAGGCTGAGCGGTCCAATGCCACTGGCCTTGAGGAGGAGCCGTCCATGCCTGTTGCGGAGACACAGCGGGATCGGCGGCGTCGGGGTGCCACGTCAAGGGCAAGTAGTGGAGCGCGGCCAGAATTTGCTGAGCGCGGATGGTCGCAAGACGCTGCGACGGGGTGACGGTCGTGTTGCGCAAACCGAGGAGCGGCAGCAGGAGTCCGACGGCCGCGCAAGCTCCCAGGAGTTTTTTTAGAGAAGAACGGATCACGATGGGATCACCCTTTCTGGATGCGGAGGGGGAACGGATTCCGTGATGGGTTCGTGGGAGAAGGCCGGAAAATTAACGCGTCAAAGAATGGGGGAGGGATGGTTCGTCTTAGCCTATCGCGGCCTCCCATTATGGGGTCTTGTCGATGGACGCATCCGGAATGAAAGTCTGCTTGGGTCACCTGCGTCGATGATCGATGAGAAACGAAGGGTTCGTTCCTGAACATAAGAGGATGTATTGGAACACCACGGATTTCCATGGGAGTGGTCGGTCTGCCAACAAGATGGCAGTCTAGAACGTGCGATGTGCGGGGTTGGTGCGAAGCGCGTGTTGGAGGGCCGTACGCATGAGAGGCAGGGTGAGCGCGTGCTGGATATGCTGTGTCACGTGGCCCTTCGCGTTGGCGAACCAGAGATCGGGAAAGCCGGGGAGGTGCCATGCCTTTTGGACCGCAGAGGGCGCGATCAAGACGTGAATCGACGGAGGAAGATGGTAGCGTTGGCGATAGCGGCGCATCGTGGCCTCCATTTGGCGTACTGACGCAGGATGCGTCACGCCGTCGATTACCGAAAACGCGGGAGCTTTCGGTCCCGGCTGGGCGATGCCGCGAAAAGGAGACACATCGACGATGTCGATGGCGACGCCTGGTGTGTGAATGACCGCAGGCAGCATCCAGCGATCCTCATAGGCGCAGAAGTGGCACCAAGAAGCCATCGCCATAATGATCGTCGCGCGCTTGCCTCGAGCCAAATGCGCGACGTGGTTGGTCTCGGTTCTTAAGGCGGTCGTCCAAGGAAACGCTGGAGGAACCGGACGTGCAGCCATCAGGAAGGCGGTGCTGACGACGCAGGTGCTGGCCATGATAAGCAGACGGTGTTTTTGGAAGGAAAATGGCATGACGAAAGACCTCCGACGGAACGATAGGAGATGGGAATGGAATGGAGCCGTCTCATCTAGACCGTGTTCGCATCATGTTCCTGCGCCATCGGGGTAGAACGCGTTGCTGCGGCAAATTCGGTGAGGGATATAGGCTCGCCATTCGGCGCGACGGGGCCGTAGATCGCGGCAAAGTCTGGATCCGCGTCAGGATCAGGACCGTCGTGAAAGACAAACGATTGCATGGCATGGGCCAAGTGCTGTGCCCGTTGCGCATTCCCATCCGTGACCTCCAAAGGGTCGCGGGCCAACGCCTGAAGATCTTCGACCACCTCGTTTAACCACTGCTGCTGGTCGGTCCACGAAAGCTGCTCATCATGAATGACACACTGAATGCGTTCTGCAAAATATTCGATCCAGTAGCCTGTAAGTTGGGCTTGCGGGTTTTGAGGAAAGGGGCTCATGGAAAATCGTCAACTCCTTGGGTCTGATGGGTTATGACGATGAAAAACGATCGCCCCGGAACGGGGCGTCCATATCAAAAACATGCGTGCGACGAAGCCGTTGCCGTAGCGATAGCCTGTTTCGTCGGCGGGCTATTTGGTAGCGGTTTTTGCAGGCTTTGAGCAATATCGAGATGCCGGGGAAATCGAGAAATTTAGGGTTCGCACGTTTGCGGCGTTCCCGGGAATGATGCATGATCATACACGGCGACCGATACATTCCCGCGATCGCTGGAAGAACATGCGGCGTGTTCGTATGGTATTTCACGTTCTCCGGTGAGGACGAAGAGAATGCCATGCAACGCATCGGGCTTCACGCCGTCGTAGCATGACGGCTATCCTCGCTCGAACATGGGGCAACACGCGGACGGCAGGCGGTGTTAAGGATGGGTAAAGAGGACTGTGACAAACCCGATGATAATCACGACGAGCGTCCCCCAATACCAGTATTGGAGATTGGTCAGTTTTTGATCAAACTTGCCGTCTAATGCACGCATTTCTTGACGCAGACTATCGGCTGTCCGCTCTTGTTCACGGCGCACATCGTCAATCTTATCATCCAGCCGATTGATCGCCTGCAAAAGATAGAATCCCCAATGGTCGGGAAAATCTTGCGTCGTGGGGGGCATCGGCGGCTGATCGGGCATCGGACGATCTCCTTCCATGAGTAGGCTCCCTTCGAGAATAGTATATCACGGCCGCTCATCATGAGAACAATCTGACGACGGGGATGGCGCTGCCGGGTTCAAGGAGGCCGTCGTCCGGCAACTCTCGTCGTCCTTCAGGACAGGCGAGCGGGTCCCAGGCGCGCTTTACTTTATGGCAAAACGATGCCCACGATGCTTCTGGAGAATCTGGAGAAAGATCGGGAATCGAAGGGGACGGAGCATCATCCCTCTGACGTTCACGGAGGTCGGCGGATGGCCATGTCATAAATTCCAGAATCGCGACGATGACGGCGGTACCTGCGAATTCCAACCAACACGACATAGACATCGTCATACGGCGGTGCGTGGCATGCTCGTTGAAAAAAGCGCTGGGCTTCGGCAAGGTAGTCCGTGTGAAAAAGCACGGTGCCTGGATCCATGAGGAATTCGCGGATGACCACTTCGAACGCTCGAAATCGCGTGGGTTTAGGCGGCATGACGGCTCCTCCGGGATTAATGAGAGTGGGCACGGCGGCGACGCCGGGGCGTTAGCCAGGGCGAAGCGCAGCGGCAAAGGTGACCGTAAAAAGGATGCTGCTAGCTTCCCACGTGGCGGTGCTCGCTGGCGTCCAAGCGCAGGACTAGTGGTGGAATACCATTGACTGACGTAGGTCGGGCTAGTATGGTCGTCCGCAAGCAACCCAATGCGTTCATCACGTAGGCAGAACGTCTGGCGAGCTTGCGTGGATCTTTGGCATGGGGTTCCTTCGGTCGGTTTGGCATATCCTCACCTCAGCCGATGCCTTCGCCATGGGAACGCGGCATTCCTGCTCAATCCTTCTGGCAAACCCGAAAGGCCGTGCCTTGGATTCCCTATCAGGCGGCGGTCGTTTGGGGTTTGCCTCGTGAGCTGCAACGAACGCTCTACTCGGCTCGCTCCTGATCCACTTGGCGGATGATCCACCCTTTTAATGTCAAGCCTGCCGATGCGGCTGCGGCATGCCAGCGTGCGAGCATGTCGTCAGAGATGCGAAACGACACCTGGGCATGATGGCGTTGGCGAACTTCCCGCCGGCGGGCGGCTTGATACGCTGGGTCATGGATTTTTGCCGATGGATCTTTGGGTCGTGGCATACGACGCCACCTCCTAATTTTCTTTTTTGGGCTTTGTGCCATGTGGGGTGGGAACGCACCTGTTTCTGGTACTCCCAGCCTTTTTCGCTCAGTGGAACCCTGGTGGGAATCGGATCGGCGGGCGCGGGTCGCGAGCTTGCGCGGTGGACGCGAACGATCCCCCGAAGATCCCGGCCGGGCACCAGCGGCGCACGGGCCCATGGAAGTGAACGCCGCCATCCGCGCCAAAACGCCTGCGTCCGAGTGGAAAAGAGGGACCGCTTTCGGCCGTGCCTTCCCCAGCGCTTTCCCACCAGGTTTTGCCCATGAGCTATCCCCTTACGGGGACGAACGGTTCAGCGAATCCTGGGAAAACGGGCGGATTTCTTTGCGGTACCACGGTGGACGATTTCGCCTTCGATGGCAAATAGCCAGACGGTCCCCCTTAAGGCAATAGCCAAGATCGGCAGGAACTGTGGTGTGCGGCACAGTTGTGTAAGAGTCATCGGGATTTTGATGTAGTGACGATTCGGCGAGCGGTTCCAATGCGAAACGCTGCAAAGATTCCAGACACAGGCCACGAACCAGAAGCTATAATAATTCGAATAATCCATGGAACGTCAATTCTGGTCGTTGAATCACAAGAACAAGCATAGCAGTGTACGGGATTGTGGTTATAGATAAGTTGGGATGGTTCTGGACTTAAGATTGCATGACAGGCAGGACAACTAGTTAAACCAATCCGAAATGCATCATCCCACATCCACCGATCGGTCATACCGTGTAACAAGAAGTCTTGAACCATCTGCCCTTTATTTTTCACAAGACACCTCCAAAACCTGGGTTTTCAAACCAATGGCGTTGCATTAGGATTGTGGCCTCTGGTGCATTGTGCTGGTCGGCGGGTTTTTGGTAGGAAATATCGGAGGGAGGGGGCG
>JAKADJ010000060.1:0-1394 GCA_021820645.1 Bacillota bacterium | reverse complement strand
AGAATGGTGGCCTTCTGTGCATGGTGCGGATCAGCGGGTTTGGCGTAGAGCAATTATCTTAGGGAGGAGGCGACGGATCGGGCGACCACCTCGGCTAATTTAACCGGCACAGCATTGCCCAGTTGGCGCATCGTCTCCGTCCATGCCCCGCGGAACGTGTAATGATCAGGGAATGTCTGAATACGCGCGGCCTCTCGAACGGTAAAATAACGCACGGATCCGTCCGATCGTATGAGCATGTTTTCTCCACCGGGAACCCCGTGGTTGCCGGCTTTCAGCGTTTTTGCGGGTTCGTCCAAAGGACTGCCTGTGTGACCAGGGTAAGGTCGAGCGCCTTCATTGAATTCGTGATGGGGAATGCCGGTGGTATTCTTCTCGGGGTCAGGAAGGTCGCAGATGGCGTCTCTCACCGTAATCCAAGGCGCCATGGAGGGCTTGTCCGAATCCGCAATGGAAAGCCTAGCGATTCTACCCTGCAATGGAAGAGGGGGATCGGGACGATGGCGCCTTGCGATGTGATGGCGCTCCCAATACTCCCCGGTTATCCATTGGGATACGAGCAGGGAATGTTCGGAATGCGTGGCCTCCGGAGGAGACCATTTTACACCCATGTCGTGTCGAAAACCCACGATGAACACTCGGTGTCGTTTTTGAGGCACGCCATAGTCTGCAGCGTTGAACAGACGAAAAACCACGTGATAGGACGGGGGGACCTTGCCGGCCGTGTGCATACGCTCCAATCGGGACCCATGCTCTGTCCATGATTCATGGGTCTTTTGCCTGATGTTCGGAAAGGTGAGTTGAAGTATAATATATTCCAAATAGCTAGAAAAACTTTTGCGCAGGAGACCTTTTACATTTTCGAATATAAATGCCTTGGGCATGATCTGCCGTACTGAATCAATCGCAACCGGGAACATATCTCTTTGGTCCAGGCAACCTACGGCCTTTCCTCCCATGGAGAAGGGTTGGCATGGAGGACCTCCCGATATCACGTCGATACGATGAGCGTAGTGGCCAAAATCAAAATGCCTGGCATCCCCTTGAAAGAGCAGAAAGTCGTCATTCCGGGTAATATAATGATGTCGATTGGCTTGAATGGTTTGACATGCATCATCATCCCACTCAATAATCGCCGAATGCTGGTAACCCGCGTGAGCCATCCCTAGGGCCAAGCCTCCGGCTCCCGCAAATAGTTCGATGCTGTTCATTGGCTGTGTTCTCCGTGGTCGTTTCGACGCAGCCCCGCGATTGGTGCGAGGACGTTGGAGCTGCGAGTCTAGCTTGGGTGCAGGCGTGGGACGCAAAGCTTCGATGGCATCCCAAAATCGGAGAACACCGAGGCTTTACCCAAGGTAAGCTGGGCGAGTGCGTGGCAGTGGGAGAGGCCCGCG
>JAKADJ010000059.1 GCA_021820645.1 Bacillota bacterium | reverse complement strand
TACGTAAGAAGGTAGCCCACTGGCAGGAATCTGGAATGGGTGGCGTTTGCTCTAAAATATCGACGATCGGAAACTGGTCCTCCATGTAGAGCGCCATAAATAGCCGCGGCATTAAGGGAAAATGAAACGCCATGTGGCACTCGTCACCTTGACCGAAGTAAGCCACCGCATCCTCAGGCCATTGATTCGCCTCGGCCAGTAGCATCCGTCCGGTATAACGGCTGTCGATGTGACGCCTTAAGTCACGCAAGTAGGCGTGGGTTTCCGGCAGATTTTCCGACGAGGTGCCTTCCCGTTCATAGAGGTAGGGCACCGCGTCCAGGCGCAGTCCATCGACGCCCATATCGAGCCAAAAATCTACCACTTTTAAGATCTCGCGGCGCACCCCGGGACTATCGTAATTGAGATCCGGCTGCGAGGAATAAAAGCGATGCCAGTAATAGGCGTTCGCTTCGGCATCCCAGGTCCAATTGGAGCGTTCGTAGTCCGGAAAAATGAGCCGGGCATCCCGGTATTTATCCGGCGTATCGCTCCACACATAGTAGTCCCGATAGGCACTGCCAGGTTTGGCCTTCCTCGCCCGTTGAAACCAGGGGTGTTGGTCCGAGGTGTGGTTTAAAGCGAGTTCCACAATGACCCGGATGTTGCGCTGATGGGCCTGATCCAAAAACGCCTGAAAATCTTTAAGCGTCCCATAGATCGGGTTCACGTCCACGTAGTTAGAGATATCATAGCCGTCATCGCGGAGCGGCGAGGGAAAAAACGGCAACAACCACACCGCTGTAATTCCGAGATCGTCCAGATAGTCGAGTTTTTCTGCCAATCCCTTAAAATCCCCGATCCCGTCCCCATTACTATCGTAAAAGGTGCGGACATGCAGTTCATAAATGACCGCATCCTTATACCATAAGGGGTTGGGATCGGCAATAGGGTGCCGACGCTTGGTGGCCATAACTTGCCTCCCTCATATCGCTAGTGAAACGCCTTAATCGAGCCAGTCTTTCTGGTTACGACAAACAGGTGAGCGGGCAACCGTTCGGGATCCAGTTCGACATAATTGCGCGGACCCTGCCAGGTATAACGCGCCCCGGTGAAGGCATCCGACACGATGAATTCTTCATCGGGCCCGATGCCCCATGCATCCAAAGGAAGTGTGACAAATCCAGACTGCCGATACCGGAAGTCCAGGTTGACCGCTATGAGCACCCGATCCGATCCGTCTGGCGATACTTTGCTATAAACCAATAACTGATCGTTGTCCACCGGATGAAACACAATGGATCGATTGTGCCACAGCGCGGGATGCGCCTGGCGAAATTGGTTGACCTGGACGATTACAGGCGCGAGGCTGTCCGGGTGTTCCCAGTCCCAGTGGGCGATGCGGTATTTTTCGGAGTCGTCATATTCCTCCGGTTGCGTTAGAGAAGGTGTCGCCTCCATTAATTCAAACACCGGTCCATAGATCCCATAACTCGCACTTAACGTCGCAGCCAAGACCAGCCGCGCCACAAAGGCGGCCCTGCCGCCCGTTTGCAAAGACACCGGCAAAATGTCGGGCGTATTGGGCCAAAAACTGGGCCTAAAATAGTCCACCATTGGTGAAGCTACCAGCTCTTTTACATATTCGCGAAGCTCCTCGGCCGAATTGCGCCAGGTAAAGTACGTATACGACTGCGAGAACCCGACTTGGGCCAAATGCTGCATCACGGCCGGGCGGGTAAAGGCCTCGGCCAAGAACACCACGTCAGGGTGTTCCTCTTTCATCCGGCCCAGTAACCATTCCCAGAAATATAAGGACTTGGTGTGGGGATTATCCACACGGAAGTAACGGACCCCGTGTCCGATCCAAAACTCAACCACCTCATAGAGGGCTTGCCATAGGCGCTTGTAATCCGGTCCTTCAAAGTAAAACGGAACGATATCCTGATATTTTTTGGGCGGATTCTCGGCATATTGAATGCTTCCATCGGATCGCACCCGAAACCACTCGGGATGCTCGCTGACCCACGGGTGATCCGGGGCACACTGAAAGGCGAGATCTAAGGCGATGTCAAGATCGAGTTCGCGGGCTCTAATGACTAAGGCATCAAAGTCCGCGAGCGTGCCTAACGCCGGATGCACGGCCGTGTGCCCACCGGCCTTGCTACCGATTGCCCAGGGGCTACCGGGGTCATCAGCATCGGCACGGATGGCATTGCGCCTCCCCTTGCGATGACTTTCCCCGATCGGATGAATCGGGGGCAAATAGACCACCGAAAAACCCAGACCAGCGATATACGGTAGACGGGCGCTGACATCGGCCAAGGTGCCATGTTGGCCGGCTACAAAGCCTGCCGAGCGTGGGAAAAGTTCATACCAGGCGGTGTATTGGGCACCAAGGGGATCCACCCATAGCGAAAGTCCGGATTCTGCCTCGGGATATTGGGTCGACTCAGCCGGAGGCACTATGAGGTCTGACGTTAAGGCATCGAGGTGGTCTAAAGCGTCTCGGATATCGACGCCCGGTTCGGCAAACCGATCGGTCCATTCGCGAAGCGCTCGCGCACGGGTTCGCGATGTTAACTGTGAAGACAATTCCATAACTCGCGCGAGGCCGTCATTCCACAAGACCGGAGCAATTGCTAGATTGGCACTTAAAAACGACTGGACGTGGGCGCGCCAGGTACGATAGGGGTCAACCCAACCCCGGATCCGATAGGTATATTGCCCCACTTGGGTCAGGGGAAATTCGGCGCGCCACCGATCATTCCCCAAGGGTCCCATGGAAACGGACTGCCAGGTCCCGTCCCCGGGTCGCCATTCCAATGTCGCCGTAATGCGGTCATGCCCATCGGCAAAAATATCCGCCTCGACTGCGAGTGATTCGCCCACGACGCGCTTGGCGGGATAACGTCCCCCGGGGATCTCGGGGTCGACCCGGTTAATGACCACACGACGGGGTTCTCTCAGTTCCGGTGCTTGCAAGACTCCTCCTTCCCTATCCGGGTGGGCACGCATGATGTCGTCCCTTAGAGGCTTTGCCCACCCGAATTGCACGGCCCATCATTTCTGGCCCAATCCCCAACGTAGAGAAGATAACGGGAAACCTTTAAAACATATACCACCGATCATAGCGCTAATCCGTTGGCAAGGGAAGGGTTAGACCAAATCTCGGTATCGGGCTTATAGGAGTGAGCGGCCAGGCACACCCAACAATGAAGGAAAGTCGGGCATCCTTAACGCTTGAGGTGTCTGCTAAATGGAAGGTTGGTTGTAATGTCCGCCCAACGCAAGAAAATCTCTAAAGGGCCTAGGTGAACCAATTATAGACAAGGCCAGACTGCTCTGCCGGCGCGTTCAGCCGATAGAAGTCGGCCTAACAACACTATTTGGCACAAATAGTACTAGTTGGGTGGGACTTAGTGGAGCGGTAGTGCTTACTACCCTTGCCGCCATGGCCGGAGTCAACGAGGTAGGTGAAAATCGTTGGACGAAACAATGAAGAGATCTCCATGCGAGCTACGGAGCGAACCGCTGAACCCAAGCCCCGGCAACACGCAGCAAGCGCTCACGGTCCAGCCGATAAACATGTTCGCGTCCATCCAGTTCGACACCCACCAGTCCTGCATTTTTGAGAATGCGCAGATGCCGCGAAGTAGTGGCCCACGTACAGTCGAACCGCAAGGCAATTTCCTTGGAAGTCATGGTGCCTCCTCTTGCTTGAAGGATAGATAGGATGGTCCGGCGGGAGCGGTGTGCCAGAGCATTAAAAACCGCATCCGCATCTTCTAGGTCCCGTAGGCCTAGCGGCGTAGGGCACATTCGGCAGAGCCTTCCCAAGGAATATAGTGAGGGAATTCCCATCGAGGCAGCGCTCCACGCTTTTCCAATAAGGGATCCATCTGCTCCCAAACGGCAATCACATCGGGGTGCTCATGTGCCAAATCGAATCCACCCTCGACCCAGGTGAAAATCTCAACGTATGTCGGCGGGTTATCCACACTACGGAAAATAGTGGGCTTGCCCTCGGTGACAAAACCCAGCGCGTGCAACGTAATCCAATGCCGCTCTAACAGTTCTTGAAACGAATCTTCATGGTCTGGCTGTACACGATAGGTACAAATGACGGTTTGATTCGGCACGACAACCCTCTCCTTTATTAGCGGATACCATTATAATAAGCCATTATGCTTATCAATTACAATATGGAGCAGGGAGCCCTGTCATCGATATCATCTAAATCTGCTATCAACCAATAGATCTATGGTGGGACAGGCAGTCCATAGTCACTTCCGGTAACAAGATGACCCGAAACGCGATCCAACTGGCCACCCGAGCCCGACATTTCTGCACCACAAGTCATCCTAAATATGGTAACCTAAGGACCATTACGGGTTTCACGCATTAGGAAATCAATCGGGAACGGGGTTTGAAAGGTAGGCGATATTTGGCCTCTGAAATGTTTTGGCTCCATTACCTCACACGCCACCATGCACATGTTATCACCCAATATCGGGACACCGACGGGATCACCAGGAAAGCTACTCCGGACCAAATCTTGGCCGTCCTCAATGCCTTGGAGATCCCGATCCAGTCTCCCCAGCAGGCCCAAGCGATGGTGAAAACGCTTACGGCGAGAGAGGCTGAAGCCGGACCGCCTCCCGTGGTGGTAGCCGACCGCCATCAGACGAACGTGCTCTGGTCATTGCCGAAGTCTTGTACCCATGTCGAGTATGTCATCACCGACGAATTTGGCGCCTCGACCGACGGCACCTTTTTCCCCGATCAGCTGCCGGCGGCACCCCGAACTTTTGAAAGTGGGACGACCCGGTCATTTTATTGGCAGTCGCCACACCTGGCCCTTGGGTATCACACGGCCACCTGGAATTTTTTGGGCCGGATCCAAAAAACCCTCATCATTGTACCGCCGGATGGGGCGCCTACTGCAAATACTCGGGAGTGGGGGCTTTTTTTCCCGCTCTATGGCCTCTCCTCGCCGGACAATTGGGGAGCCGGCAACCTGACAGATTTGGAGCGGGTCGCCACATGGACTCATCAGGCGGGCGGTCGCTTTGTTGGGACCTTGCCGCTTTTGGCCACATTTCTTGATGAACCCTATGACCCCAGTCCTTATCGCCCGGTGAGCCAACGCTATTGGAATGAGTTCTATCTGGATGTCGAGCAGGTACTAAAAGAGGCCGGGAACAAGCAGGACGTCTTCCCTGAGGACCTTCTCCACGCATTAGATCGACTGCGTCAAAGCAAGCACGTCGATTATCGGGCGGGCATGGCACTTCGCCGCCGAGCCCTTGAAGTGATGGCGTCGAGCCATCAGTCCCGAGCGTTTGACCAGTGGCGCACCGCGCATCCGGAGGTGCGGGACTACGCAGAATTTCGGGCTCTGGCGGAGATCCGTGGTACTTCGTGGCGGACCTGGGCACAAGATGCTTCTTTACCCAACGACTCGGATATGATCGAACGAAGGCATTACCATGAATTCGTGCAATGGCAGATGGATACGGCCTTAAAAGCCTTTGCCGACCGCGGACGTAGCCGTGGGAGTGGTCTCTATCTAGACTTACCCATTGGGGTCCACCCCGATGGCTACGACGCCTGGCGAGAGCGGGATCTTTTTGTATCATCGGCCTCGGTCGGAGCGCCTCCCGACGCGTTTTTCCCGTCCGGGCAAAATTGGGGATTTGAACCGTTACACCCCGAGCGTATACGGGAACAAGGCTACCAATACTTTATTGACAGTGTGCGGCATCACATGCGCTATGCAAAGATTCTCCGACTCGACCACGTCATGGGATTTTATCGCCGGTTTTGGATTCCCGAGTCACTCCCGGTGTCCGACGGGCTCTACGTGCGCTATTCGGCCCACGAATTTTACGCCATCATAGATCTGGAAGCCTATCGTAGCGGAACCATCGTGGTGGGAGAGAATCTCGGACTGGTACCACGGGCCGTAGATGTCGCCATGACCCAACATCATTACTTAGGCACCTGGATCTTCCCGGCTCCAGAACCACCGCCCGAGGCGACACTCTCTTTGGTCGGCACGCACGATATGCCCCCCTGGGCCCAATATTGGGAAGAAGCATCGCCTAGGCAGCGTGAAACACTCTGTCGACAGATTGGTGCGGACGATATCGATGCGCCGGCGGATAAAGTCCTGGCCCAGCTCTTAGTCCGGATGGCCGAATCCCCAAGCCAACTCACGATGATTAACCTTGAAGATCTGTACGGGGAGACCCTCCCCATTAATGTTCCCGGTCTTCAAAATGAAACCAACTGGAGCCGGAAAATGCGAAGAAGTTGGGAATCGATCGAAGCGGATCCGACAATCCAAAAAATGCTTGAGACGATTACCCATCATCGGCCCCTGCCGAAAGGAGAGAACCTATGATACGAGAGAGCACGCCAGGCGCCCAGTATTTGGGCCACAACACGACGACGTTTAGGGTCTGGGCTCCGTTTGCCAAAACCGTTGAAGTTCATCTCTTGGGTCGTGAAGAGCGTTTCGTAAGCCTGACCCGGCAAGACCACGACTACTTCGCCGAGATCATTAGGGGCATTGGTCCTGGGGATCGCTATCGCTATCGTCTCGATGGCCAAACCGAATTTGCGGATCCCGCTTCACGCTGGCAACCGGATGGCGTCTTAGGACCATCGGCGGTCATCGATCTCGGGCAATTTGTGTGGCATGATGCCGACTGGTCGGGCCACCCATGGGAATCCCTCGTGTTCTATGAAGTCCATGTCGGTACCTTTAGCGACCGGGGGCAATTTGTTGACCTGATCGCCGACCTGCCGCGTCTCGCGGCGCTCGGCATCACGGCCATTGAAATCATGCCCATCGCGGCGTTCCCCGGTGAGCGCAATTGGGGCTACGATGGGGTATTCCCGTATGCGCCACAAGCCAGCTACGGGGGCCCCGAAGGATTTGCACGCTTGGTAGATGCGTGCCATGAGCATCAACTATCCGTGTTCTTGGATGTGGTGTATAACCATACCGGTCCCGAAGGCAGCGTGCTAAGCCAATTTGGGCCCTACTTCAATACCCACTACCACACCCCTTGGGGGCAAGCCTTTAATTTTGATGGGCCGAATAGCGATGCAGTCCGGTCTTTTTTCCTCGAAAACGCCCAGCAATGGATTGTTGACTACCATGTGGACGGACTGCGCCTCGATGCGGTCCATGCCATCATTGACACCAGTACCGAGCCGTTTCTCCGAGAGCTCACCCGGGCTTGCGACGGCGTGGCCCAAACCTCTGGACGTCCGGTCTACCTAGTCGCCGAAAGTGACCGCAATGACCCGCGAGAAATTATGAGCCGGGAGCATGAGGGACTCGGCTTTCACGGGCAGTGGAACGACGATCTCCATCATGCCTTACACGCCCTCATTACGGGAGAGGGCGACGGATATTATCAGGATTACGGCACGCTCGAGGATCTCTCCCTTGCCTTGGAGGGCGGCTATGTCTACACCGGGCAATATTCATCCTACCGGCAGCGGCGCCATGGGCGCCGTTACCGCCCTCGACCGTTAAATCGGATTGTAAGCTACAGTCAAAACCATGACCAAGTCGGCAATCGGCCGGTAGGGGATCGACTGACGACGCACTTGTCGGACGCGAAGCGCCGTCTGGTGGCCGCCACAATCGTGCTCGCCCCGATCACCCCCCTCCTCTTCATGGGTGAGGAATATGGTGAGGAGCACCCCTTCCCTTACTTCGTCGATCACCAGGATCCCGTGTTGTTGCAAGCGGTGCGCGAAGGACGTGCCCGGGAGTGGGCGTATCGCGACGAGACGATTTTAGATCCGGCCAACCCGTCCACCTTTTTGTCGGCCAAACTGTCGGCGCAGCGAAAAAGTGGATTGTCGACCTGGTACCAAAACCTCCTCACGGTGCGGCGGGAATACCTGACACCCGTTCTGACGTCCGATGACGACACGCCCGTCACCGCCGCGCTACAGACCCCATATCCTATGATTAGTCTAAGATACCAGCTGGACGGGGCCGAACTCCGACTCTGGCTTAATTTTTCCCCGGAGCCCGCCCCCTATCGCCACGAGGATTATATAGCCGTTCTCATGAATTCGGCGGATCCGGAGCGGCTCGGCACCGTGGACCGTTCCCTGCCCGCGCCAAACACCGTATCGGGTTATTCGTGTCTGGTTACCTACTGCCACTAAGGAGGGTTTGCATGTCAGCGCGTCAAATCTGCATCCATGGTCACTTTTATCAGCCGCCGAGGGAAAACCCGTGGCTCAACCAGGTGGAATGGGAATCGAGTGCAGCACCCTATCACGATTGGAATGCGCGGATCACGGCGGAATGCTACGAACCCAACACCGCCTCTCGGATCCTAAATGGCGACGGGCACATCGTGCGTATCGTCAATAACTTTTCGCGTATCAGCTTTAACCTGGGGCCCACTTTACTGGCTTGGCTCGAACGAGAAAAGCCCGACGTGTATCAGGCGATTTTAGAGGCCGATGCCATCAGCCAATCCCGATTCTCTGGGCACGGATCGGCCATGGCTCAAGCCTGGGGGCACATCATTTTACCGTTGGCCACCCTTCGCGATATCCGCACCCAGGTTCGCTGGGGACTCCAAGATTTTGCGCATCGCTTCGGACGCGCGGCCGAAGGCATGTGGCTACCGGAAACGGCTGTCAATTCCGAGACGTTGCGGGTACTGGCCGAAGAAGGGGTAAAGTTTACCATCTTAGCCCCCCACCAAGCCGCGCGGATTCAAAGGAATGGTGAAGAGAGTTGGAACCCATTGCCTTCCGAAGGCATCGATACCCGGGTGCCCTATGAGTGGCGTGCAGAGTCTGGGTCCCCGCCGCTGGCAATTTTCTTTTACGATGGGGCACGGTCCCGCGCGGTGGCGTTTGAGGGATTGCTATCCGATGGCGAAAAATTTGCCGAGCGCCTGATTAGGGGATTTTCTCCCGACATGCCTGCTCAACTGGTGCATATCGCGACCGATGGAGAATCCTATGGTCATCATCATCGATTTGGAGACATGGCGCTCGCCTATGCCCTCGATTACATCGAGCGCCATGACGACGTCGATCTCACCAACTACGGTGAATTTCTTGCCTGCCACCCTCCCGAGTCTCGCGTCGAAATCGTGGAGGACAGCTCCTGGAGCTGTGCGCATGGCGTCGAGCGTTGGCGGAGCGACTGCGGTTGTAAAATCGATCCAGGCCGTGGTTGGTCCCAAGGATGGCGGGCACCGCTACGCGATGCTTTAGATTGGCTGCGGGATCGGCTCGCTGCTCAGTTCGAACCGATGGCTAACCCGTATCTGAAAGACCCCTGGCAGGCGCGAGATGCCTACATCCAGATAATGCTTAATCCCGAACCAGAATCCCGAGAAGCCTTTCTAGACGCCCAAGCTACACGCGATTTGACCCACACCGAACGCGTCCTGGTGTGGAAGTTGCTCGAAATCGAGCGCCATGCGCTCTTGATGTATACCAGTTGCGGCTGGTTTTTTGATGAGGTCTCCGGACTTGAGGCGGTCCAAATTCTCCGCTACGCAGGCCGAGCCCTAGACCTGGCCCAGGAAACTTTTGGCCAGGATTATGAAACGGAGTTTATTCGGCACTTAGAGAAGGCTCCTAGTAATCTACCCATGTTTGGCAACGGCGCCGAGGTTTACCGTCAGTTGGTGCAACCCGCCCAGGGCCACGGGGTCAAAATCGGAGCCCATTTCGCCATCCGCACCTTGTTTGAACCCAATGCCGACACCACCAACCTCTACGGTTTTGAGTGCCAAGCCGAAGAGATCCAGATTGCCCGTTCCGGGGCCGCCAGTGTGCTCCTGGGCAAGGTCCAGCTGACCCAGGCACTAACCGAAGAGGTGCTCCCCGTTCAATTTCTGGTACTACATTTTGGCGATCACCATCTCACGGTCGGTGCCCGAATCGGGCGAATGCCATTTGGCCCATTGGTCAGGAGTGTCCGCCAGGCCTTTGATGGGGGCGACCTTGCGACCATCGTGCATTTATTGGAGTTGGAATTTGCCCCCACAATTTACACCTTGGGCCAGCTCTTTGCTGATGAGCGCCAAAGTCTACTGGAAAAGATTTTGTCCCATAGCTTAACTGAAGCCGAATCGGCCTTAAACCAAATGTACCAGCGCCACGCGCCCCTTGCGAACCTCCTTCAAAATGCCCATATTCCGCTTCCCAAGGTGCTCTCCTTATCCATCGAATGGGTACTGAATCGGGATCTGGAGCGGGCGTTGCGGGCGCCAGAGTGGGACCACGAGGCCATCACGCGTATTTTGGCCGAGGCCCAAAACTGGAGTCATCTGCTTAACGCGCAAGAACTCTCCTACACCGCAGCCACCAGCCTGGTCG
>JAKADJ010000058.1 GCA_021820645.1 Bacillota bacterium | reverse complement strand
TCGGCACGATGCTACCAGGTTTTGGATGTCAGCCAGTGGTGTCGACAAGGGGGCGATTGGTACCGTCAGTCGCGACATCTTGCTAGTGACGAACTATGATGAGACCATAGGAGCGATGCGCCTGTCGGTGAGTCCGGGCTCGCACCCCTTGAGAGTCTCCGTGGACGCCGTAGAACATTGGCAAATTTATCAGTCTCATCCAACCATCGGCGCGATGATTCATGTTCACGCATGGATGGATGGGATCGCTAGCACGTCCATTAACTATCCGTGTGGCACCGTAGAGATGGGGCACGCGATGGCTGAACTGCTCGCCCGAGACCCTCATCCTGAACGCACCGTAATTGGTCTTCGTAATCACGGCATTACCGCAACCGGCCCCACTTTCGAAGATATCTTAGAACGCTTGCAAGGCCGCATCCAAACTCAGGTACCCATGCAGTAAGGTACCCAAGGCAAGGAGATACTTCCATGACGTTGACCATGGCTAATGCATAAGATCTCTATCCATGCCCACTATTGGCGTGAGAAAAATCCTTTATACATCCGTACCATCAATGTCGACGAGCCCATCGGGCACCTTCTATTTGTGCATGCGTCAACGGTGCATTCGGATTTTTACATGCCCTCTAGCGATAAGCCTGGCCCAGGCTGGGATCCGCATATGGTTGCCCGATTTGCGTGGCCATGGCCGATCGTTTGGCATCCGCGGTCACGTCAAATCGTTTGATGCGTATGTGGAGGATATCACCGCCGTGTGGCATCATTTCATGGCATCGACCACAGATCGCGTACCGACCGTAATCGGAGGCGAAAGCCTCGGGGGCTTAATTGCCTGTCTGGCCGCGCAACGCTCGATTCCGTGTCACGGGCTATTCGTAACCTCGCCAGCCCTCGCGTTGAATTTTTCGCTCCCTCCCACGATTGCGCCGCATTTGTGGCGATGGCGATCCATCATTGGGCGCGTCCATTCGATCCGCCCTCTTCCTTTGGGAGGAATTACCGTCAACCCACAAATCGTGGATCTGATTGATCGCGATCCATTAGCGACGCACCATTATACCTTGAATTTTCTCCTGCAACTGCTTTCAGCTCAACAGCATATCCCCCAACCCATGTCACTGACTTGCCCTAGTCTCGCCGTCTTCAGCCACCATGACCCGATTATCGACGCCGAGCAATCTGCCATGCTTTTTAGTACCTCGCCCAGTAGCACGGTGCAATTTGTCGATGGCATACTCCACAGCGTAGTAGCCGACGCGCCAGACTATCTGCGTGATACCTTCCTAGCTTGGTATCGCCAAGACGTGCTCCAATCACCCCCAATCCATCTCCCAAGTTCTCCGGACCGGCCCGACCAATCGCTGTTGTGAAGGGTGAACGAATTTTGGGGCCAGTATGATTGGGGAAATAAGGATCGTAGCGAGTCGCTAACAATATCATCAACATGGGAGCTACCATCCCGTACTTCATTCACATGTACTCCATCCGCGGAGACCCCCGGCCAAGGCCAAGCTCCAAAACAATTATAGGACGCCTGCGCTATCTTCCGCATCAGGGTCGAAATCGGGTGACGGCACTGGATCTGGGAATCAGGTCAGTCGAGTGGCAGATTGATGAGTTCTCCGCACGCATTGTGATAATATTCATTAAACCGATCCCACGACCCCCATTCGCGAATAATGGCATCTTTTAGATGAGAGTGATGGCGCATGGCTTCGGCTAGAGAGCTCCCTTCAGCGAGGTAAGTCGCGATGAGCATCTGAATATCAGCTTTCGTCCATCGATAATTGGGAGCCTTAGCTCCACTTTCACAATGAGCTTCTCGCACAGCCCGATGCCATGACCCAAAATACTTTTGTGCCGCGCCATATAACGCTCGGTTGCGTTCACGTATTTCGAAGTCTCTGAGGGATTCGGCTGTGCGTGCGTTTTCTTGAATTTCGCCTAGGATTTGTTGCGGATCTCGCGCTTGGTTGCGGCGCACCACTTCGGGGTCCAGCCCTGAGGCTTCCAAAGCCTTAGCCCACGATCCAAAATAATAGGTTGCCGCCGAAATTAACGGATTATCAACCTGATGCATATAATGCGCATTAAGTTGTTCCTTCCTCGCCGCTCGCCTCTGGATCTCTTCAATGATCACGGTACGCGACCAGGTGCCTCGGGGTCGTCTCGTTGCCTTCAGCCGCACAGAGTCCGGTGAGATTCCGGCTGCCGATAGAGCGTTGTTCCAAGAGCCGAATAGTCGTCGAGCCGCCGCAATTAATCGAGAATCTTCAAGAGCCACCGCTTGCGCGTTGAGCTTTAGAAGCCCATCTTGCCGATTTTTGATAGCCTGAATCACTCGCTCTTGACTCCATGATTGAGGCACCTTGGGCAAAGATTTGGCATTAAGAGGGTTAGAAATCATCTTTTCGCTCCCTTGATTCAGATCTCATCAACCGCCCGAGCACGATACCTATTAGAATCGTATGACTCGTCTGGTGTGATGCAAACGGTCAGTCGGGGAGCACTACGATAGGTCATTCGGCCCAACTTCACGCCTCTTCGGATTCTCTCGGTAAGCGCACCCTGCTCCCGGTTCCTGCAAACTGGTGGGTCAGGCCGCTTACTACCGCAAAAGCCAATACTGCGAGCAAATAACAGCGTGATGGCACTCACAAATGCTCCTAAAAGCGCCAACCGGGCCGCACGTCGAAACGTGTTCACACCCCCCAATAACGCCGCCAAACCGAGACCTGAACCGAACCACTCGGAAGCTTGCACCATTTAATGGGGTTACTCACCCGCACCTGCTCTTTAAATCATCGCTCGACTCGGCCTTACTTAACATCGTGTCCGTTGTGGCCTGATCTGCCTCAAAACAAATCGATCAAGGTGGCGACGGAGATGGTGGTCACTGCCAACACAAAAATAATTCCCTAAGTTTTGAATGACATCATAAGTCCTCCCCCTAGCGTTTTGAGTTTACGAGATTTAACTTGGCCGATGCATCTGGGGCTGTATCCCTCCCGGAGATGATCCCCACACTTTTTCTCGCCCAATAGAGCTAAACACGGTCCCAAATTTGAGAAAATGATGCCAGCGGGATGTGGGTGGGATGGCGGGAAAGAAGACAGCATCGTGCGATGCTCGTCAAACGTGCGGAGATCGCCAGAAGTCGATTTTCAACTTGAGGGGATTAATGAGGGCTGTACCGACCGCGTAATCCGCACCGTTATAGGGATTTCCTAGGTGTTTCTGGCATTTGAGTGAATTGGAGGGACCACCGGATTCATCGGCGGATGGGGCATTTCTTTCATCGCCAAGTCTCCATACAAACTTATTCGATACCTACATCCTCTAAGCCATCCAATGCATTAATTTCGTCTCACAGGATAAAACCCAGCCTCCGCGTGTCTATAAATCCCAAATTATCTTTACATACACGGAATGTTCTCGCAAATGAGATTTGACGGCGATGTCGAATCTCCCTTCCGTATGATAAAAAATCAAAAAATCCGATTGAGACGATTGTCCCGAACCAGAAGGGCCAGTATCGTTTCCCGCATAGCGGCACCGCGTTCGCGGTGCGGTTGCTGGCCGAGGGGCCGACGGCCCCACTGAATCTGACCCGGGGATATTCGCAAGACCATCGCCCGGATCTCAAACAAATCATGGCCGGGATCACGATGGATGCCGAAGGCTATGTACTGGCAGGTCAAATGCTGGCGGACAATACATCCGACGTGAAATGGAATGCGACGTGGGTCACCCAACTAGACCAGGATTTCCCCAAGGATTTCTGGAAAGACACGTGCTACATCGCCGACTCTGCCATGTTTTCGGAGGCGGCCATTTCAGATCCAACGAAGCCGCCCTCGATGACCAACACGCGACGATGCCCATTGGCAAGCGCCCGCGAAAGTCGTATATGTTCGGCCAGTGATACCGGATAAAAGACAGCAGTTCCACTCCCCGGGAACATCCAAGGACGTCCACCCGTCGTTGCAAGGATCCGCCGCCTTGGGTTACGACCTTGTGACTGGCCGGTTCCACCGTCACAGCAGGGCTACCCAGATACCACACGATCTCGCCATCATGGGGCACCATGTCTAACCAAATTTCTTCCATACGGGTGCCCCGCCACAACCCCTTGGTTAGCGTGGGTCGCTTGTATGGCGGAAACGACTCAGATCCAATCACACCGATCAAGCTATCTCGATCATACGCCCGAATACCATCTATGGCTGCGCGGGCAGCCCCGTCAACCATAAGATACGGATACAAGGCCACATTGTTCTCCTCCTCGTCGATAAATTGAAATGTAGAAATATTGCTTCATACTTCCACATAACGGGCAATATCGCAAAAACGTCCATGATCCTCGTGCATCATGAGCCCTGGCCTCTCCATCAAAATGTCCGCTAGTTTGACAGTAGGAAATGTGAGATAATTTCTTAAGAGCTACCATTAGCATTAGTTTCCGAGCCCATATTGTTAGCGCGAAACCGGCCATACAGCGTGAGCTCAATGATCGGAGGAAATCTATGATGCCAATGATGATGGGGATGAGCTCATGGTGGGTGTTTCCGTTGATGGGGATGTCCCCCGTGGCGATTGTCGTACTTCTGGGGGCTTACCGGATACTGGTCGGGCCGAAGCAACCTTCCTCCAATCAACCCGACCGTGACCCGTTAAGCATCGCCCGCGAACGCTATGCACGAGGTGAAATTTCCCAAAGAGACTTTGATCAGTTAGTCGAAAATTTAGTACGCACAGAACCCTCGCCATAGGTCGACCACTAAAACCGTGGGCGCAATCTCTTCCAATACCACCGCGCCAGCTTCTGGATTGTAACGAGCTTGGGGCAACGAACGGGTCGCGCGGTTTTCGCTACCTTGTCGCGCTTTTTTGATGTCCGAGGCTAAGGGTTTGCCTATCCAATCACGTTGGTGTCATGCCGTCCGCAATATCCTGACGCGATAACTACCCTGTAGATAGATGACGTCGTTGTGCTTCTCTCGATACGACCATCTGTGATAAGTATCACGGATTCTAGACGTACTTACGATAAGATTATCATGTTCCGTTGTGATTTGTTGCCGTAGCCCACGGTGGAGATTTGAGCGCTCGGGGGTATAATAGTGTGGTATTTGACCGAATGCACAACTCTCGTTAAGTTGGACTTCGTAGCCAGTCATTGAGAGCCATCATCCGACGCACGTCCGCCGCGTCTAGGCAAAATCAACAGTGCCTGTTGCGTGCGGTCGCACCGGGCGCGAAATCGGAGGAGACATGATGACAATCCATGAAATAGAAGCCGAGATCGACATCAAATGGCTCACCATAATACCTACCGACCAGTTAGCGGTGCGGCAATTCTTACAGTCCGTAGAACCCGCGAAATTACTCATCTGGTTCTTTCAATCGTTAGACCAAGCCTGTGAGGAGCCCTATCGGGTCAGATGGGACGAGCACTGGGAAACCATCATTGCACGGGTTAACGAAATTTTCCCGCTTTTCGATTTACCTCGGCAAACGCAAGACCACTTACAAGATTTTCTTGCAAATCTATCGTCCACCTTAGAGTATCACCGCGAACAACAGCTGTTCCAATTGGCCGCCTATTGGCAACGAAACCTACGTGACAACCTAATGTGGCGATGTCACATTCTAGCGGAAGCACAGTCCTGATAGAGTAGGTCGGCCTCTAACGAGGCCAACCCCTCAATGAACGGTGCGTGCGGTTTTTCCGCACACCGCTGATATCGCTCGTCATCCAGCTACTCGCTGGGAACGGCTTCACGGGCAAGCGCGAGCCTGCTTCACGCCGAGTCCATTAAAGGCTTGGGGGATGTGCCCATACCGAAATCCATATCACCCATACAACGGAAGACATGAAGTGAAGCCTCATAGATAATGGCGTCAATTGAGGAAATAATCCCCACGTCCGTTAACCTGACAGCATTGCCGACGCGCTCCGCCTCGGATGCACTTTCTGTTCGTCCGGCCAGAGGTTTGTCGCCGGCTTCCTTCAAATTCCACCTCGCGGTGGACACCCTTGCCCTTGGCTAACGGTTGGAACGGTCATCCTCCGTTCAAGACTTTCACTTTAAAGCACACGCCCATGCCGGGCGCACTAGGACTGTGCCCCTACCGGGTCACCAAGAGCTCTCGACGGGTCATCCACCTGTGCTACGACATCTCGGATAGGGACCTCGCGGCACTCCCTCTCTCCTAAAAATCTCCTTCGCCACGCGCCTCACGGCCGCGCCCTAGATGTATCCCTTACGACATGGACCACTATGTCGTACCGATCCGTCCAGCCGACTGGCTGGATGCCCGGCATCTTACGTGGGCTGCCGCCCGCACAACCTCCCCACGGATAAAGCCGGAGGATTCTTCCTCTTGTAGAAACGAACCACCGATCCCCCTCAAACAAACCCAACAAAAATTACGGGACGTGACGCAAATCACGCCACGAGCCCGGGCAACTTGGGATCATAGTTATCGAGGAGATGATACTGATGGTCCCATGGTGGCAAATTTGGGAAGGAATTATCGAGGAGTATTGGGGTGGCGTCCGTCGCCTAGTTGTCGAAGATTTAGGCGGTGAGGTGGGTTTGGCAGTAATGTTATCACCGGACCATTCGTTGCTCGTTGCAATGGACCACGCCATGATCGAAATCTTAGCCGAAGATGATTGTTTAACGGAAATGTCCATTGCCTTACGAGACTTATTAGCCCCTTTAGCTACAAACCATAAGCCTCAATTCTATGGGTCTTGGCGCCTATCATTACAGCTGAAAGCGCGTCGCCGTCTCTGGCAAAGAGATATCGGATCGCTGGCACTCACCCCACATTGTGATTACGAAGGAGAAAACTAACCCATGATTGCTAAAACCTGGATTAAAGTGGCGACAATCGACGACATCGATGCAAGCACGCCGTATTTAGTGGAAGTCAATGATCGGGCCATTGCTTTATATCGAACCGATGATGTCGTCTATGCGACTGACGATGCCTGTTCCCATGCGGAAGCGTCGTTATGCGAAGGGGATTATCACGAATACGTGGTGACCTGTCCACGCCATGGAGGGCAGTTTGATATTCGTACGGGGGCAGCCGTCAAAATGCCAGCCTTCCGACCTATCGCGGTATTTGCCGTGCAAGTAGAGAACGGCAACGTGTTCTTATCCCCCGACGAAGTTTAAAGGAGTTCGACGTCGTACATTATCTACTGCGGCACCGTGATGTTCAAGGCATTGACAGCTTGGTGACTTATGTGGCTCACCAAGGATGTCAAAGGCCACGCCAAGCCGTCTCCACAAGACGAGACCAAGGACTTGCCGAGGTGTCGCGATCTGGACTTAGAGGACGTGGCGGGGTCCGTTTCTCGACGGGTCGTAAGTGGGGTTTTCTCGACCAATCCCTTCCGGTACGCTACATCGTGGTCAACGCGGATGAGACCAAGCAGGGCACCTTTAAAGACAGTGAACTTATCGCACATAATCCAGATCAAGTCATTGAAGGATTACTCATTGCGGCATACGCCTTAAACGCCAGCGAAGCTTTTATCCGCGAAAGTACCTAAACAGTTACCGGGCGGGGTAATCGCTGGGGGCGGGTCACGGGGCAACTCTATGCCCACTTTGCAACGGGCTAACCGGCGCGGGGTAAAACGATGAAAATATCGTCTGCCAGGGACATCGCCAACGGGCGATGTGGGGGAGATCCTGTGCCTCCAGGCGGAGCCTCGCCCGTGGGGCGGACAACGACGTGGCAACGTCCTCCGCAGGTGAGATGCATTCCGGCATTTGCTCTCATGGGGCCACGTTTGACAGCCGATCCCCGTTTTTGGGGACGCCAATGACGCACGTGTCACGGATTCAGGTTAAACTTGCCGTAATAACGGCTCGCCCCCAGTCAGGCGCACCTTATGTACTCCGAGAAGACTCGTAGCTCGCACCAATCGAACGATTTCTTGGCGTGTCATCGCCTCTACCGAATGAAGTGAGTCGGCGTGCCGAAAATTTCTTTGGGCATACAATACACGCAACGGAAATTACAGCGGTCCGTCAAAGAGATTCTAAGATCTCGCAGCGGCCGCTCAAAGCTATCGCGTACGGGATCCATCGGATCTCTCACCCTCTTCCGGTTTTTGGGCCCACACCAAATCAAAGACTCGTTCAATGGTAGGTGGGGGAGCCACATCATCACGCAAGCCACGGCTCCCCGGAGCACCAATGCTTCCTATGAGTGCCATCATGGCCTTCGTACTCTCCACGGCAATTTCGTCTCGATAGACTTCGGTTCGGATCAATTCAAATCCCGTATTCACTACGCTTTGTCGCACTTGGCGAGCCCCGCGCTGGAAAAAATCACCCGGCCCTTTAACCTGACGCATCACCATGCGAACAAATGGATTCTCGTCCGCACTTACGGCGTACGCTAAAATGCCGCCAGGTTTTAAAGCTCGATACATATTCGCAAGGAGCTCCTCCAGGTGATCCACCAAGTGGAACAACAATAGTGCAGTAGTCCCGTCAAATTGAGTGCTGGGCCACACGAGGCGGGAAAGGTCACGAACCACAAACCATGCTGGCGTGCCAGATTTCTGGTCTGCCCATGCCTGCTCCAGCATCTTTGGAGCGCGGTCAACGCCGAGGATCCAGGGATGCGCATCTCCCTTAGATCTTCCTTGAAGGGCCTGAACCATTGCGCCGGTGCCGGTTCCAACGTCCACCCAAATTTGACCACGACCTAACGGAAGGGGTGCCGCCAGAGCTTGCCCGATGCCGAAATTATGTGATGCCATAAGCGCAGCATAAAGTGAGGCACGGGGATCGAATCCCAATTCATCCCATTCCTCAAACTGGGCATAGTGCGAGTTCTCCGTAAACTCTAAACGACCGGGTCCCTCGATAATCGCTATGGTGTCCCCAGATTCTACGTGCATCGAGCCTTTCTCATCGGCTTGCCACCAAGCGGCCCCCTCCATTAACCACAGTGCATGTTTCCCCCGGGGTAGTATCAACGTCTCGCCGACTACTTTGGTGCCTCCATCGATTATACGGGCTCCAGCTAGGTCTCTCACGGTCGCCAATGAAGCGCCCCCCTTGGACTCATTCGCTTTGACTATTATGAGACCACAAGTCTTAAACATCGCTCTGTGATAGAAGTCACGATGCTGTCCCTCGGTTCCGAATACACTCGCTAGAAGAGGCACCGTACGCTACGATTCGCAGGGAGGTAGGGCGCATTGGCATTACGATCAAACACACCTAAAGAGACGCGGTACCAAGAAGACATCGAACTACGAGTTTCGCGCGGTGCGGTCCCAACAGAGATGGAACTTCATGCCTATGGAGTTCCCTATTCGCCCGGCATGGTGGTGCTAGACGCCCTACGATGGGTTCAAGAGCATGACGCCCCGGACCTCGCGATCCGTTGGAATTGCAAGGCGGCCCATTGCGGTTCCTGTGGCGCCGAAGTCAACGGACGGCCTCGGCTTCTATGTAAGACTCGCGTCGATGAGTTTGGCGATGGGCCGATAATATCAAGCCCATGAAAGCATTCCCACTCATTAAGGATTTGGTCGTCGATGTTTCGTGGAACTACGAAGTGGCCAAAACCATCCCGCCGTTTAAGCCGCGAAACCAGGCTCCCTTTACCATGTATTCTGAAGATGTGGAGCGCATCAAAGAGTTTCATAAATGCATCGAATGCTTTTTATGCCAGGACACCTGCCACGTATTGCGTGAACATCAACAGTTCGGCCAATATTATGGCCCTCGCTTCATGGTGCTTATGGCATCGTATGAAATGCATCCTGAAGACATGGGGGATCGACTGGACCTCCTCCACGGGGATGCAGGTCTTAACCTGTGTAACGTGAGCGGGTGTTGCACAGACGTCTGTCCACAAGGGATCCGCATTACAGAAAATGCTATCATTCCCTTAAAAGAGCGCGTGGCCGACCGTTACTACGATCCGCTGAAAAAGTGGTTATATAATCGCAAACGAAAGAAAAAAGCATCCACGCCCACGTAAAGGAGTAAAATTTTATGGCGCTCACCATCACCGGCCTAGTCGCACAACCCGTGCGAATTCCGGACAACCTGAGAAACCTGCTGCGGATTCAGCGTATCGAAGATTTCGTGTGTGTTGAAGGGTGGAATCGGCCGAATCAGGCATGGGCAGGATATTCCCTAACGGATCTTCTACAGCTCGCTGAGCCCACCGCGAACGGACGCTACATAGAAATTGGGGCGGTCGATTTCGTGACGACAATGGCGCTTGATGCGCTTGGGGGTACCCTCGTGTTACTAGCCGATACGCTCAACGGCCAGCGCCTCACGAAGGATACTGGTGGTCCGTGGCGACTAGTGGTATCAGGAGGCGCGTACTACCAAAGCGTTAAAGGAGTCGATCACCTTTTCGTGACGAGCCACAACCGCCATGACACGGCCCGTATCATAGCTCTTAGCC
>JAKADJ010000057.1 GCA_021820645.1 Bacillota bacterium | reverse complement strand
CATTGCCGATCGTTATCGCACTCGTTTTGGCGTCAGTGTGGATCCAAAAACTCAAGTGGTCGCCCTGATTGGCTCCAAAGAAGGCCTGGCGCACCTAACTTGGGCCTATGCCGAACCCGGAGACTTGGTTTTGGTGCCAGATCCTGCCTATCCCGTCTATGCAGCTCAGGCTGAATTTGCAGGAGCCACGGTGTATCGGTTGCCACTAACGGCAAAGAATCACTTCTTACCAGACCTGACGTCTCTCGATCCAGAAATTTTAAACCGTGCCAAGCTCCTCTGGCTTAACTACCCCAACAACCCGACGGGGGCCATCGCACCCCGGACTTTTTATGAGGACGCGGTGGCCCTATGCCGCCAGTATGACATTTTGCTGTGCAGTGACCTCGCGTACGGCGATCTCGGGTTCGACGGCTACCGGGCGGATTCGGTATTGAGTGTTCGAGGAGCCGATGAGGTCGCCATCGAGTTCTACTCATTCTCCAAATCGTTCAACATGACCGGGTGGCGGGTAGCCGCCGCCGTGGGAATGGAACAAGCGGTGCACGCCATGGGTCTGGTCAAAAGCCATTTGGATTCGGGTCCTTTTACCGCGATCCAAGAAGCTGCCGTACAGGTGCTTAACGGCGATCCGGATTCCTTTATCCGAAGTCTTAATACCATCTACGAAAAACGCCGTAACCTCGCCGTGGACAAAATCCGGGCCATGGGACTCACGTGTGAAGCGCCTCAATCTACCTTTTACCTCTGGTTTCAAAGCCCCCTTGGCATGTCATCTCTAGAGGCTGCGAGCTTTTTCATTGAGGAATCTGGAGTGGCGGTCACCCCCGGTTCCGCATATGGGCCGTCTGGCGAAGGATGGTTACGCCTTTCTCTCACGGTACCCTTTGTCATCTTAGACGACGCTCTCGATCGGATGCACCGGGCCCTCCTGACTCACGACTGACCCTCAGTCGTGTTGTAAGGTCGTTCAACCCGGAGTCCAGGCAGGGTTGCCATCCCGATCCGGTGCCACCACGGTCGCCGGGACCTTACCGATGGATGCGATAGCATGGGACAACGCATTAAGATCCTTCTTCACCAAGGCTTCGTAGACCGAAAGTATCCGGTGCTGGGTGTTATCGGTTAAAAATAAGGTCAGAGTCACCGCCGGGTCATACGCCATCGAGATGGGAAACGGAGACCGGTCGGAAATGATGGGAAAGTGAGCCCCCCACTTGTGCGCCCACTCTGCCCCAGCGTAAGGGTCTGCGTCTTGCACCACCCCGATCACCGTGACTGTTTTGGGGTAGTCTTGGGCCACCCGTTCCAAGTAGGGAAACGTCATTTGACATGTACTACAAGACGTCTTCCAGAAGGTGAGTAGCGTTAACGGAGTGCCTGACCCATCAAGTGACCAGGTTCTGTCCATCCGATCTCGAGCCGTAAACCGAGGGGCCTTATCACCGACATTTAAATGCATCTTAAGTCCCCCAATCTTCCAGTTCCAGAACGATTCGTTCCAAATATCTCACCGAGCGATGCGACTGCTCTCGAAGCCATTTTACCCCAGGCGACCCGAGAGCAATCGCGGTCACCTCGGAAAGTTCGGGATCCGGGCGCCTTGCCCAACCGACTCCAACGGCATGTAAAATGTCTGGCATCGACAGTTGAGACAAATATCCCACCGCAATCGCCACCGAGCCGTTGGGGTCCACAGTGCAACCCACCACTTCGGGCGGCCTGGTTAGCCTGAGTTGTGCGATCGCCAAACCGGTTTCTTCTTGCAATTCTTTAGTAGCCGAGCGTACTGGATCGAACTGTCCGTCTCGGACATCCTCCCAGGTGGCGGCACCGCCAATTGACTGGAGCCGATCGGGGCGGGCCGTATCCCTGGCCATCACGCCCGCTAGCAATTGGCGATCGTGGGAAATTACCAACGCGGCAGCGAATACCACCCGCACCCAATAGGGATCGTCGGGCGTGAGATGCTCGCGGCTATAGAGATAATGCGCAAAGTCGGTGAACTGTGTGCTGAGGGACCATCGACTTTGGTCGCGTTGGATGGACGCGAGCGACAGGACCGGGCCACGAAAGAATTGGGGATCGCGGTGTTGCACCTGGGACCAGTGGGTTTCGATGATGTCTTTTAATGCCAACGGCAGGGCCATAGGGGTCGGCGCCACATACACGGTCAGGCGCGGGTCGGCAATCCAGGATAGGGGTTTCATCGCCAGCTATCCACCAGCACGCTAACGATCAGAAAGACGCCGACAAGGCCGTCGGCCGTGACCGATTCATGATGCCAGCGTTGGAATGCGGCCGACGCGGCATTCACCTGATTCATGAGGCCGAGCAAGTGATGAGCCCACAACACCAAGACCCAGGAGGCCAGGGTCAACACCATAATGAGCCATCCACGAGGCATTTTCCCTCGAATCAATGCCCATACGATTCCCAGTAGGGCCGCGCCCCCGACCCAAGTCTCAAACGAATAGTAGGATGGAAAAATGGCCGTAAGAAATTTGCCCCGATAGCTTATCGGGAGAACCCGAAACACCACTTCAGTCACCACTAGGGAAAAGAACACCAGACCACCGAGCCAAATCCCCACGGCGAGCCTCCAGATCGAACGACCCAGTCTCCCCAAGCTCGTCACGACGACTGACCAAGACTACAGCGCTGACAGACTCCTCGAAATACCACGTCCACCGAGGCGATGGAGGTCACCGAATCGATTGCGGGATATTCAATCTGCGGCTGAAATGTCTCGGGCAAGTCATCCACCCCGCCACAGCAAAGACAGACGAAGTGGTGATGGGGGTTGAGCCGTAGGCCGTATAGATCGCCCCCGGTGGGCGTAGGGAGATGTTCTAGAACCCGGGCCTTGATCAGATCGTGCAAAGCCTTATACACAGTGCCACGCGCAATCTCGGGGGAGGTCTCTTGAATAGCACTCCAAAGGCCATCGGCCGTCTGGTGTTGCCCCGGATGTTGCAGGAAATATTCCAAGACCGCACGGCGCTGCGGCGTCACCCGAAGACCTCGCTCGCGCAGCACGCTCTCCGCCGTCATGCCCACCGCCCCCTTACGCTCATAGAAAAATTGTATCATAAACATTCTGGTGGGATGCACTGACGGCGTCCGAGATCTTTCGTTTACTTTTCTTTTTATGCGCAGTGGTCTACCATAGAACACCGTAAGAACCATTTCAAAAGGCGTGGGGGGCTTATTATCATGCGAAAATCGGTCAGGTTGGTCGAGTTTAATGACCAAAAGGCCCTTGCCTTATCCCCGGTGTTACCCGAAGTGGTGGCCAAAACCGCCGTTGAACGTGACGAATGGGTCGTTATCATACGTCGCCAGGAGTCCTACGTTTTGATTGGTCCAAAAGATCAGCGGCTCCCCTACTTACCGGATGCCGTGGCTTGGTTACGGTCTTTAGGGTACCCGGTTTTCATCCGCATTGGCGGCGGCTCTGCCGTACTATTGGATGCCACCTGTTTAAGTTTCGGTGTAGCTCGACCATGCCGCGATCTCACCATATGGGAGCAAAATTTCCGAGACCTCTCGGACGGTACCATTCGCGGGCTTCAAAATTTAGGCATCCCGGCCCAATTCGGCAGGGCCGCCGGCTCCTACTGCGAAGGCCCTTTTGACTTGGTGGCCCAAGGCAAAAAAGTGGCAGGTATTGCCCAAGCGATTCGCCAAGGCTTTTCCTTGGTGTCCGGTATGGTCCTCGTGAGTCAAGATCCGGTAAAGACTACGGCACTGTTGCAGGAATTTTACGAGCGAGCCGGATCCGACCTGAGACTTGACCCCGAGGCCGTTACCGCCCTGAATCAATTAGCCGGCCAGTCTGCACTCACTGTGGACGCGGTCCACGAGGCTCTAATCGCAGGGCATCAGGCACTCTATGATCTCCACTCTGAGCCCTTGACCCCCAGCGAATGGGAACTAGCCAAGAATCTTTATCACGCGCGCCAACTCGGCGCCCACTTAGAGGAGGCACAATATGCAAGCCGTTATTGAGACCGAACACGGCACCATGGTTGTTGATTTATATCCCAACGAAGCCCCGGGCACGGTGGCCAATTTTGCCAAACTGGCAAAGTCTGGATTCTACGATGGGCTCACTTTTCATCGGGTCATTCCCAATTTTGTGATTCAAGGCGGAGACCCCAAGGGCAACGGCACTGGTGGTCCCGGCTACACCATCAAATGTGAAACCGAGGGTAACCCCCATAAGCACCTACGCGGCTCCCTATCGATGGCCCACGCGGGAAAAGACACCGGCGGCAGCCAGTTTTTCATCTGCCATAGCCCACAAGCACACTTGGACGGCGTGCATACCGTGTTTGGCCGGGTCGTCGAGGGCCTTGATGTCGTCGATGCGATTAAACAAGGCAACCACATGACCAAGGTCACGATTCAAGACTAGGACACCGACAATCTTGGGAGGTTTTGGCCAGACCGGCACGCATCTTGTCGTACTGTCTAGGTCTGGCCAACGCTTCCAAGTTGACGAGCGATCCGTCCCATGCCACCCATAACTCATGCCTCGATAATCCGAGAACCCCGGGAGATCATGGTCATGACGGGCAGCAAGATATGGGAAAATCCGAGGTACCTCTACCCGAATACGCGGAACGATGGGCATCATCACCGGAACTATAATATCCTGGGAGTCGCTGACCTGGTTTTAGCATTGGGGCCCCTTTCGCACGAGGCCTATCAGGACACATGGGCCGAACGCGGAGCCCCGGCCAAATCGCACCGCTTGCCAATGCCTTTTCCATACATTCACCGCGAAGGCACCGCGATTTAGATCACGCTGTTATCAGATACGGTAGATCAATTGGCATTACGGCTTGACGAGGTAAAGGCGTAATTTCTTTATCGCCAAGTTCCCAAAGGCCGAACCAAGCGGTTCGTCGCCCCCCAGTGATCGGCTATTTGCCCCGACCGGGAGATGATTACTGACAATCTGACCTAAAGAGTTTAAGATCACTCCCATGTATAAGACCTTGGGAGGTGTCCCAATGGTAGACGATCGACCAGGTGTCATAGCGCCGCCACCGCTCATATTTGCTATCGGGATCGGACTAGGTTTTCTCCTGACCTGGCTGTTGCCTCTGCCTTGGCTTCCGGTCGCGGCGCCGATTCGGAGTGCCATCGGGTGGCTCCTCATCGGGTCCGGGCTCGGCGTAGCCGTCTTTAGTCTATACACCATGCACCACGCCGGCACCCATGCTGACCCGAATCGACCGACCACTACCATCGTCGACTCCGGACCATACCGCTACACTCGCAATCCAATTTATCTTTCTATGGCAGGTGTCGACATCGGCCTTGGGTGGCTTTTTGCCACGCTCTGGCTTTGGATTCTATTGGTTCCCGTGCTTCTCATCATCCGGTTTGGAGTGATCGCGCGCGAGGAGCGCTACCTCACCGAAAAGTTTGGCAACACCTATCAGGACTACCAACGGCGTGTCCGACGGTGGTTGTGACTAAAGGCCCATAACGGCGGCAACGGCCACCACCAGGGTAATCCCTGCGATGACATAAGTCACGGTGGAGGTCCGTAGTCGTTTTGCCACGTTCAGCACCGCATTAATGGCCGCGAACGAGACGACGGACGCCACAGCCACCATCAAGATTGTGGTGCTGAGGCCGAATTGAGCCACGGCCGATTGCCCTCCACTTCCAATCACTAGAGGCACCACCCCGGCGCCTACCAAGGACAACACGTCCAACATGAAGGAGAGACGAATCGCCTCTTCTCCGTTGAATCCCATCCAAAGTAAGGGAGTAATGGTCATTCCACTGCGGCTAATCCCCGGCAATGCCGCAAGACCTTGCATGGCTCCGGTTAACACCGCCGCCTTGAGGTTGGGATCTTTGGGCGGCGCATCGGTAGCACGCGCGGACACTATCATCTTTTCCTTACGTCGCATCAAGGTGGCCGTAAACAACAAAAGAAGCCCGATAATAATCATCGCAATCGAGCCGCCCACCGAACTAAAGGTGTGGCGCACCGCGACATAAATCGGGATGCCGATGATTCCTGTAGCTAAGGTACCAATAAACAGAAAGCGCAGGAGTTTAGCGTAAGGCTCATCGCTAAAAGGATGACCTAAAGCCTTTAAGGTGGACCAGGCTTCGCGACGAAAATAATAGAGTGCCGCAAAAAAGGATCCAAAATTCGCAATCAGGCCGAGATCGTAGGCGTTTTGCACCTTAATGCCGAGAATCGTGAAGTAGATCGTAATCATGGTTTTACTGCTCACGGGCAGCCATTCGACAATACCTTGGATCAAGCCAGCGAAGAGCGCCGGGACTAAATAGGGATGCGACACGACGATAAAATCCTCCTTATAGACGAACCATCGAACCGATCGTTTGCAATCTTGCCCATTTTAGCCTAAGTGGCGCCTGGAGTCGACTGAAGCCAGGGTTGTTTTAGGGCCTCATCCGAGGGACGACTCCTGGCTCGGAGGCTTGGGGCCCCGAGGTAAATGCCACGCCAACTTGACCGAAAAGAACCGCAGCAAAAACACCAGTAAAATCAACGTATAAACCTGCAAGGCACGATGCGGATTCACGAGCCCGAGTCCTATCACGAGACCGGCTAAAAGAGCCCAGGCTGCGTAAATTTCCTCGCGGAGGACGAGAGGCTTTCTCTGAGCCAGCACGTCGCGGATAATTCCACCCCCAATCCCCGTAATTGTTCCCGCTGCAACAATGGCTCCCAGGGATGCATGGACCCGCACCGCGTAAAGGGCTCCCTGTACCGCAAAGGTGGCGAGGCCGATCGCATCAAAAAGCAGCATCGGGGTTTTCCCATAACGGTTCCACGTAATCGGGAGTCCAATGGCCAACGTCATGGCGACTAAGGCTGCCACAAATGGAGGCCCTTGGTGCCAAATCTCTGCCACTGGAATCCCGACAATGAGATTACGGATAATGCCGCCTCCAAATGCGGTCACCAACCCGAGGACCAGCACCCCGAACACATCATATTCCTGTTCAAGCCCGACCAAGGCACCGCTTAAGGCAAATCCCGCACTACCCACCACACTCAGAACCATTAGAATCACGCACGACACCTCAACATTGTGTTCGCTTAGAGATATTTCCTCCACCAGGCCGCATGGGTTTTCAGCCGATGCACCCGATTCAACGGCTTCCCGTTTCGACTCATGCCGTGCGATTCCTCGGGATAGACGACCATCCGCACCTCGCGCCCCAAATACTTGAGCGCACTATACAGCTGTTCTCCTTGTTCCACCGGGAGTCGCTGGTCTTCGGCTTGATGTTCAATGAGAAGGGGCGTGCGAATCGCACTCGCATATTTGAGCGGCGATTGATCCCAATAGGGCTCGGGTTCTTCCCACCAGGGTTTGGTGCCATACTGTGGCACCCGTAACCATCCCATGTCACTGGATCCCATTGCACTGAATCGGTTTACTACCGAGCGCATGGTAATTCCGGCACGAAACCGCTCCGTGTGCCCGAGCATCCAATTGACCATGAAGCCGCCATAGCTGCCACCCGCCACGCCAAGACGCGTCGAATCGAGGTCGCTGAAACGTTCTAGAGCTTGGTCCAGCACGGCAGTCAGGTCAGCGTAATCTCGGTCGCCCCATTGCCCAATGATCCGCCCACAAAACTCGTGGCCATATCCGACCGAACCTCTGGGGTTCGAATACACCACGGCGTAGCCCTGGCTCAGTAGCCAGTGAAACTCAAACACGTAACGCCACCCATACATCATCATGGGACCGCCATGAATCTCCAAAATGGTAGGCCACGGTCCCTCTCCTGTCGGTCGTTGCACCCAGGCCTGGACTGGGGTTCCATCGTCACTCGTCGCCCAAAACTCCGTGGGAGCGGAGAGACTTTGTGGATCCCAGGGGACGTCTGCCCACTCTACCCGTAAGTCGGCAGCCGGTTCGGCCGCAACACCCGAAGGATGCGTACTATCCGCGAGGCCCAAAAGCCAATGCTGGTTTTGGTAAGTAAATCCGTACAGCATAAAGTGCCCGCCAGTTAGCGCCTGGGCACTTTTTGCCGCATCTAATGGGAACTCCCATAGATGCACTGTGCCTTCAGACGACACAGCCGCATAGATGGATTGTTGATCCGGGGAGAAGATGGGACGAGTGGGCCCACTTACCGGCACGTCCGTTACCGCACTGTCCCCAATCGGCCGATCCAGTGATGTGGATAAGGGACGTTTCGTGTCCCCATCCCAGTACCAGAGTTCGGTGTTGCCGTAACCCATTTCTTCCGGTTTACTGATCACCACCGCACAACCCGAGTCATCACGATTCCACTGGTAGTCCTGAATGCTCCAATGCCAATCGGTCCGCCTTTGATGTTGCCGAGTCTTGAAATTGTACTGCCATAACTCACGCTCCCCGGGATGGATCCCGGCGCCTTCGCGATTCGATCTCAGATAATAGAGGAGACTGCCATCCGCAGAAAATTGGGGATTGGCATAGGATAGGGTGCCTCCCGAGACCAATTCCACCTGTTCCGAATCGACATCCAGCATCACCAATTGGTCAGTGTTTTTGCCAAAGAAACCGGTCCCATCTAGTTTGTAAAATTGGCGATCGATTACGCGCGGCTGGGTCACGGGTTTAGCTTCAGAGGATTGCGGAGACCATTCCAAGAGGCCATGGTCGACGGGAACCACTAAGACCATCCGCCGGCTATCCGGATGCCAGCTAAAGTCTTTTACGCCCCCTTGTAGATGCGTAACCTGATGGGCCTCCCCACCGTCTAGCGGCATCATCCATAATTGCCGAGGGCCTTCCTGGCGCGCTGACAAAAACCCTAGCCACACTCCATCTGGGGAGACTACCGGATGGGCGTCCCGGGTCCCTCGCGTAAAGGGACGCCCCGCTTCCCAACTGCCATTGACCCAATGCCGTTCTACAATCGTTGTGGTCGCCCGGTTGGCTTCGACGTCTATCCCTGATTCTACCAGGAACGCCCGCGTCCCCTCCGGGTTCAGGGAAAAATCCCCCCAGGTTCGAATCTTAAATAGGTCTTCTGGCTTCATGGTCTACCTCCTGTTGGCCCATTATACCAACTTGTCCCGATCATCGGCAGATCGCAAGAGAGGTTCGGCAGGCCCTTTGGCCTATCGAACCTCTCTTTGGGACATCTATAGGAGGTCTAGGCGCCTACCCAATCTAAGACGTCGTTGGGTCCCACCGGAAGCTGGCGTACCATCGCTCCAAATGGGGCCAGGGCATCAGACACCGCGTTAACCAAGGCCGCCGGAGCCCCAATCAAAGATCCTTCTCCCATTCCCTTGATGCCGCCTTCGCCCTCGGATGGGGTCACCAAATGGCGAGTGGTCATCCGGGGCACCTCGGTGGCTTCTGGCAACAGATAGTCCATTAAAGACGTTGTCATCAACTGCCCCTGGTCATCGTAGCGCAACGATTCCAAAAATGCGCTGCCAATCCCCTGCGCCACGCCTCCTTGAATCTGACCTTCCACAATCATCGGGTTGATGAGTCGCCCACAATCATTGACGACGACGTAGTTCACTACCCGAATTGCCCCCGAGGCGATATCCACCTCGACCTCGGCCACGTGGGTCCCGTTGGAAAACGTCACAGGGCGCTTAGGTAGGTAGCGCGCCACCAATTCCAGACCAATGGGAAAGCCCTCCGGTAATTTCTTGACGTGGGTATAGGCAATTTCCGCCAGCTGTTTGATGCTGATGGCTCGATCCGGCACTCCAGCCACCCACGCCTGGCCCCCACCTAGTTCAATGTCTTCTTCACCGGCTTCGAGTAGATGCGCCGCTAATTTCACTAAGCGCCCCCGCATTTCGCGTCCTGCGACGAGAGCTGCGCCGCCTCCGATTGGTCCCGAGCGACTGCCCCCGGTTCCCCCTCCGAAGGGAGCGCTATCGGTATCCCCGTGCAAGATCACCACATCCTCCACGTAGACTCCCACCTGATCCGCAATCAATTGAGCCATGGTGGTCTCGTGACCCTGGCCGCTTGGCCCAAGGCCCAACGCCGCGGTGACCTTCCCGGTCGGTTCCACACGAATAAAGACCGATTCGTAGCCTACCGACCCAGCTTCCGAAGAGGCCATCGCGGTGGGTTCCACAAAGACCGAGATACCCACCCCGACATAACGTCCCTTTTGGCGCAATTCGGCTTGACGGGCCCTAAACGCCTCGTAATCGATGAGTTTTAAGGCCTCTTCCATGGACTGACCATAGGATCCCTGGTCGTACACCATACCCGCCGAGTTCCGGTAAGGAAATTGATCGGGCCGGATCATGTTAATCCGTCGGATTTCCGCCGGATCTTTATCTAAAGCGCGCGCCACGCGGTCGATGAGACCCTCTTGTACAAACGAGGCAATCGGACCCCATACGCCCCGATAGGCTCCCAGCGGGGTCTTGTTGGAATAGGTGCAATCGATGGTGGTAGCAATGTACGGAATATCATACGGTCCGGTTAATACCCGTGACGCCAGCGACGTTTCACCCACCGCGCCGGAGAATGGATAGGCTGGATAAGCCCCACCATCCGCCATAAGATGATCGCGGAACGCCACAATCTTGCCATCCGAGTTAAACGCTACTTCGGCCTTGTGGATGTCGTCGCGA
>JAKADJ010000056.1 GCA_021820645.1 Bacillota bacterium | reverse complement strand
TTTGCCCCCCACCTATCATTAGGGATCAATTTGATGCTACTACTGGGTTGGACCGTACTCGAATGGGGCTTTCTGATAGGGTTACTTCGATGGGGCACCGATGCGTCGCGATCATCCCTTACGGTGTGGGTTCGTGCCCTGCCGGTGTTTTTTGCAATCAATCTGGGGATTATGGCCTTGCGGTGGGTTCCGAAGTTGATGGGTGGACCCCTTGCAACGCGTCTTCTGGTGGGCATCCTATTACCCGCTTTAGTCATCGGGGTGCAATACTTTTTGATCTTTTTCAAGTTCGAATTACTTACGGACGGGTCAAGCCTACGCCGACAATGGCAGCACAGCCAGGCGCACCGCCGCCTGCGCTCCACATTTGTTACGGGATGGCTCATCGCCATGTTGGCCATCGGTTTTCTATCGGGCCTCGTAGCCAACCTCGGAACGGGAACGTTCTGGGCAGTGAGTTGGACTGTCGCCATCGACGGCGTCGATGTTTGGCTGCTCCTGCTCCTCGCACGTAATTTCGTGGCTGCCACCCAAGGCATCCCGGCAACACCGCTGGTCGATGCCATGAATTCCTCGCGGATAACCCGACACTAACCGATGCCGATTGTCAGTCGCCTGGTCAGCGGAGGCTATTTTTGAAGATTATTGTGCCTCGGTGCCCTCTGTAATTACTTGATATAATACGTATAAACCAAAAGATACTTGGCACAGATCCTGCGTGCCGGTTAAGGAGCCAAACCGATGCGACAGATACTCGAGAGAGGTTTAATCGAAGTAGAGTGGCTCAAGTCCCACTTAAACGACCCCGAGGTTATCGTGTTTGATTGCCGCTATAACCTGCAGGATCCAAACAAAGCCGTCAATGCTTATCGGGCGGGCCATATCCCGGGGTCCTATCGGTTAGATATGGAGACCGATTTGGCAGGCCCGGTCACCGTGCACGGGGGCCGACATCCTCTGCCGAACCCCGAGCTTTTTTCAGCGCGGCTCCGTGAATGCGGCGTCACCGAGGACTCCTATTGCGTGGCGTACGATGATGACGGATCAGGGGCAGCGCGACTCTGGTGGCTACTGCAATACTTTGGGCATCACCGGGTCGGGATCCTCAACGGCGGCATCGCCAGCTGGACGGCAGACAACTTACCTTTATCTGCCGACATCCCTCCAACGCGTCAGGGAACCTTTATTGCCCATCCTCACTCCATGCCCACCGTGTCGGCCGAGGAACTTAAAGGTCCCCACGACTGGTTTTTGATGGATTCACGGAGTGCCGCTCGATTCCGCGGTGAGCAGGAACCGATTGACGCTAAAGCCGGACATATTCCCGGGGCCCGACCATTCAACTATCAAGAAGTGTTCGAAGCGCCCGCTAAGTATCTTCCGATGGCCACCCTACAACAACATTTTGCCAACGTGCCCCGGGATTCCTCCGTGGCTGTGTATTGTGGGTCTGGTGTTACCGCCTGTGTCAATCTCTTCGCCTTATCTCAGATCGGAATTAAAGGCTTTTTATACCCGGGAAGTTGGAGTGACTGGATTAGCTACCCGGATAATCCCATCGCAATTGGAGACGACACTCGTGAGGAGGGATAACCGTGGAGAATCCGCCGTTTGAGGATCGGCCGTTGACCACCTCCTCGACACAACCGGCCCCTCGCCGTTCGCTTCGTCAATGGCTTCTCTCGGGATTGGCTGTAATCTACAAGGCTAAAGTCTTCTTAGTATTTGCAAGTCTTATGGTTTCTTTGTTGGTGTATGGCTTGACTCTCGGGTGGGCCTTTGGGGTGGGTCTCCTGGCGATTATCGTGGTACACGAGTCTGGTCACGTCCTGGCCAACCGTGCTCGCGGAATCCCAGCCTCTTGGCCTACCTTTATCCCTTTTTTAGGCGCCGTGATTAGCCTGAAACAAAATCCACGGAATGCCGATGACGAGGCCTTCATTGGGATTGCGGGACCGGTTTTCGGGATTTTAGCGTCTATTATAAGTTTTGGTCTCTATGTGACCACTGGGCACATCATCTTCGCCGTGGTGGCACTTTTTGGCATGGTCATTCATATTTTCAATCTTATACCCGTGGTGCCACTTGATGGAGGCAGAACGGTGGCGTTTTTAGGCTGGAAAGCATGGGCCCCGGGTTTAGTGGGGCTGGCCGTCATGTTGTTCTATAGTCCCATAAGCAACAGTTTTCAATTCGACCCGATCACCTTAATCATTTTGGCGTTTATCGTGTGGAACTTTTCCCGACGCCTGAGGCAAGGCGTACCTCCCCAATACAACGATATTCCCCTACCCCACAAGTGGTTTTACGGAAGTTTGTGGGCATTTTTGATGGGTCTTAGTGTTGCGGGGTACCTCTTTATCGGTTCGCTCCTGCACATCGGGCTGGGCTAACCCCGTCCCCTGCGAATTTCGTGTATGATAGAGAACGATGTCACAGTCAAAGAATTCCCTCGCCCTTCGATTAAAACGGGCCACAACGTCCAACCCCTTGATTTTATTGGCCACCGAATTGCCCTGGTCGGTGACCATGGCTTGGATGGGGTCCTACCTGACCCTATTTTTAGTCCATGAACGCCTATCTCCTACCCACATCGGGCTCGCACTGGGGACCGGATCCCTTTTGCAGGTCTTCGGCTTGGCTGGCTCAGGCGTGCTCTCGCAACATCTGGGGCGAAAGGGCAGCGTCATGCTGGGCGACTTTCTTGGTTGGGTCTTGGTTTTGGGAGTCTGGGCACTGGTTAAAAATCCTCTGTGGTTGGCGATCGGGGTCATCGCCAACCAAGCGGGTGGATTCGTTGGACCGGCTTGGAATAGTCTATTTAGTGAAGGCTCGCCCGGCGGCCGATTACCCGGATACTTTTTGATCCTTCAAGTGATGACGATAGCCGGGGGCCTGGTCTTGCCGTTTTTGGCACCGCTGGTAAGCCATGTAGGCGTCGTGGCCGCAAGCCACGATGTGTTATGGGTGGTTTGGCCGCTGGTTACTCTGTCCTGGACCGTCCGGTTAATCGCTTTGAAGGAATCCCATGTTGGGCGTGCTTCGATGGCTCGGTCCCGTCCCCGCTTCAAAGAGGTGGTCAGGCATATCGGGATCGGGCTTCAAGGGCCCGGGTTAATTCTATCCGGACTTCGGGTCTTAGTCCAAGTCCCCGTCGTGTTGTTTGCCACGTTTGCCCCGCTAGCTTTGGTGGCCCACCACGGGGCCAATCTTCCGGCGCACCAATTGGCGTTTTTACCCATTGCGGGAGCATTGGCGGCAGTCAGCCTCGCCAGCTTACACGCCTTAAGCCCACGCCGGTCTCCCCGTGCCATGATCCTCCTAGCATTGGTCCTTCTCCTTTTGGGGTTCGGTACGTTAGGGACGGCACCCCGGAACCACCTTATGGTGATCATGCTAGGTTGGATGTTGGTGATTGCCGGTCAGTCGCAATTTTGGACGAGCCATACCAGTTACTGGATGACCTCGCTACCGGATCTGGTCCGGGTGGAAATTCAGGGCTGGACCGGCGTGGTCACCGCATCCTTGGTAGCAATCCTGTCTCCCTTAATTGCCGGTATTTACGCCCAAGAACCGCGACTCATATTGGCAGGTAGTGCAAGCGTGGCGTTCGTGGCCGGATTGCTAGCGACGCAGTTACCAAAAGCACACAAGAGTCAAGCCGAGACGCTTTGATCAGCCATTGTTAGTTCTCACGGCGCAAAAGATATCAATGTCGAGACCTTGGTGATCCGGTTGCTGAGCTCGGAAAAGCAATCCAAGTAGTCATAAGAGTGGCCAATACGATTCCACCCACCGTGTCCCAGATCCAGTGGCCGCCTGTAGCCACCACGCAAAAACTTGCTAATCCATCGATGACAGCCACCAACGCCCCGGGTTTTCTTGTCTCAGTCAGGACCAAAAGCGCATAGGTAAGCCGAAAGAGGTGCCCACTAGGAAAGCTCCCCTGCAAGAGCTTAAAGTGCGAAGAGCCGGACGTACCGTGACCCGCAACCAGGGAAATTAAATGGAGCACTTGGCTCGGGGTAATGTTGGTCGCCACTACGATGGCCTGATAAAAACCCTCCGGAGGAACATTGGGAGGAGTGGGCAAGGCAATGAAATGTTTAGAGACCAGTTCGATGAGACTCCCGACGATGAAACCAAAGACAATTCCGATCCACGGCTTTTGTTTTCGGCTTCGGTTCCAGGCTACTCCTAGCACACTGAGAAAAGTGAGTGGGATGCCACCGAACACCCAGATCAGTTGGAGCGCGGGGATATGAACGCCCATCGGTCTCAAAGCGCTTGACACCACGCGATTAGCGCTTTGCATCCATGGTGTGGTGGCAATCCCAGCGCTGAGTGCAAACGCAAAAAGAATACCCATTCGTTCTTTCCAGCTAGTGGCCATGCTATGTATTTTAGCGGATTGCTTGGGGGCTCACCATCCCCAATCCTCCCCCCTCTCACTGGTTGCCTGTGTGATGACCCCAAGGTTCGGTTGCAAAGCCATGGCCTATCAGAATCGAAAGACTGTGAATTGGACAGGACCTTTATCGGATCGGTACAATTGAGTAGAAAACATAGTTCACGCGGGTATGCCGGGAGACAATCGGGTCCGTCGTTGGCATCATGGAAACGTTGTCACCAACCGGATGCCCTGCATGGCATGTGGTTGGCCCAGAGAGACCCTATACATAAAGGAAGGACAATTCACTCGTGACGATCGCTAACGAAATTTCTTGGTCACCACAACCGTTGTTTGGGGTTCCGGGTAGCTTGCCGGACCTATGCCGTTGGGTCTTTGGACCCGTGTCGCAAGCCGAGTACCCTAATATCGTGGGCATGATTCTCAATGGGTCCGACGGGATGTTTGATGGGGAACGCCTTGCTCAATTCCCTGGCTTGCGCGTGATTTCCAGCTATGGAATCGGCTATGATCACATTGATGTGCACTATGCCAATCAGCGGGGCATCGTGGTGGCACATACCCCTGACGCGGTAACCATTAGCACCGCCGAAATGGCGGTGGCTTTGCTCTTGTCCTTGATTCGAGAATTGCCCGCGTACCATAATCAAGCCAATTCCCACGGTAAGGTACTCACCGGATCCGGTACCGGGCTCTCGTTGGAACTCTATGGGAAGACCGTGGGAATTGTAGGATACGGCCGCATCGGCCAACGTATTGGCCAGCTTTTGGGGCCGTTTGGAGTCACCGTGCATTACACCCGAGCTCACGGGCCGCATCCGGAGGATCGAGAAAGGTGGCAGCCTTTGGCTAAACTACTGGAGACCTCTGACATCGTGATGCTAGTGGTGCCTGCTACCCGCGACACCTATCATCTTATGGACCAGGATGCTATCGCATCGATGAAACCCGGAGCTCTCGTGGTTAACATTGGCCGCGGGCCCGTCATCGATGAAGGGGCGCTGGTCAATGCCCTAGAGGCAGGACACCTAAAGGGAGCCGCTCTTGACGTGTTTGAGGACGAACCCCTCATTCACCCCGGACTACTGAATCGCTCCAATGTAGTCTTGTCTCCCCATCGCGGGACATCAACCTATGAAACTCGGCTACGGATGACCGAGGCGGCCATTGCGAATGTCGTTCACGCGCTACGCGGGCATCCGATCTGCCTGGTGCCCGAATCGACAGCCTATAAACCTTAAGCACACTGGGGCAGGAACGGTTCGGGGGAGGTGCCATTCGATGGATCTAGAAGTTTCGGACGTGATGCCCCCCGAAGTCTGGACGGCGTGGGGCCTGAAACCGCATGACAACGCGTTGAAGCTGCCCGGCGGCGGTGAGCAGAGTATTCGGGTGGGGCCGATCGTGTACAAGCCCGTCGAGGACATCGAGGAGGCCGAATGGTGCCAGGAGTGCCTCTCGCGCCTAGTTCCGAATCAATTTCGAATTGCTGTGCCCATTCGCAGCCCGAAAGGCCACTGGGTTGATGCCGGCTGGATCGCTTCGCGCTGGATCGAAGGCGTCGCCGGGCCGGAGGGACACTGGGTGCAAGTGTTGGAGGTATCCGCTCAATTCCACCGGGCTTTGTCTAAGGTCGCCAGACCGCCATTTCTTCTCCAGAGGACGCATCGATGGGCTCTCGCTGACCGGGCTGCTTGGGGCGAGGCGTCGATGCAATGGGTGCCGTCGACATTACCGCGTGCTTTGATGCTAAAGAACTTGCTAAGGCCCGTGAACCTCCCCGTCCAAGTCATTCACGGGGACCTATCGGGTAACGTCCTGTTTGCTGCCGGCCTCACGCCGGCGGTGATCGACTTTTCGCCATACTGGCGCCCCGCTGCTTTTGCGGACGCCGTGATTCTCATGGATGGAATGCTCTGGTTTGCGTGGGATGATATTTTGCCGTTGATCCCCAGGACAATGACCTTCCTCCAACTGTTGCTTCGAGCTTGTCTATGCCGGCTGGGCGCTCTCAACGAACGGGCGCGCACGGTCGATCCGGCTTGTGTGACCGAATTGCCGACATTCGATCGGACCATCGCTTGGTTGGAAGCCAACTTACGATAGTGCCCCATAAGGGGGCACACCGGAACTCCAATTGTCATGGATTGTTAAAAGGCACCCGTGAAGGCAATCGATCGAATTTTCATACTCATCCCCATTCTAAACGATATGGGCAAATTCGACACAAAAGGCGATTCTAATTTTCCGCATAGAAACGACATCGCGCGTTCTGGAATCAAGATGGGTAGCGTCGACCAGAACCTCGAACTCCAGTGACAACGCGGTAGGGGAAGAGACTACCCGCCCCAACGGGCCAGGTGTTGCAATAGAACCGAGCACCGTCGCGCTATACAGAGACGGTCCCCAGAAGGTCGAAGGAGGAAGGGATTAGGGGGAGGTGGACGCCGCCCAATGCGCATAACGTGCTTCAGCGGCTCCCCAATCCGATGGAGCAGGCTTGGTGGATTGAGCGGCAGACGATGCTTGATATTAAGCTCGGCTGATTTTGCCGCGATGTAGCCAATCCCCTATCTGAACCCACTGCGCAAGATCTAAGTTCGTCTCAACGCCGCCATCCCGCACTCCAAGCGGAGGTGAGTGGCAGCCATGACACCTTCCCCCAGTCGGCCTCTTGCCTCATTCCCTACCATCGCCCCCCTCGTAGAAATTTCTCCGGGTTTTTAGGAAACGATATCGGCAAATTAGATTCTCCAAGCAGGTAGGAATCGCGGATCGGGTGGCGAATATCTTCGTCCATGAGATGGCGTAGGGTGAGAGGAGCGGCACATGGATCCGGAATTGAAAGCCTACTTGGACGGCATGCAACAACGGTTAACTCGGCAAATGGGTGACATGCGGCGAGATTTGACTCAGCAAATCGGGGAGTCTCGAGAGCATGCTGAGCAATTGAATCGGGAAACGCGAGAGCAGGCCGAGCAATTGAATCGAGACGCGCGAGAGCATGCTGAGCAATTGAATCGGGAAATGCGAGAGCTCGCCGCGCAACTGAATCGGGAAACCCGCATATTGGTTGAAGGTGTCCGTCATGAGGACCAATTGGTAGCTGAAAACGTATCAATCGGCCATGAGAAACTTGATCGGTTTCGTGACGACGTGCAGACACAGATAGTCGAGCTCGACCGACGACTCATGCGCCTTGAAGGTGGCCGGCGCTCTAATCGTTAATAGAGTCCGGTAATCACCTCGATCGCATATTAAAGCCATCCCGGGTAACTACGACGGCGTTCATCGGTTTTTGACCGGTAGGAGAATCAAGGCACGGGACATGCTAATAACCGGCCGCGAGCGACCGGTTGATAATTCCCTCTAGGGCGATTGGATTTACCGGTTTTCTTTTTTCAATCCACATAACTTAAGACGCTATTCCGCACACTCGCCAAGGCGCGCTGGGTCGATCCCGTTCACATCCCGGACCCAATGTTCTCTCCGCTCTGCAACCAGATAGACCCGCTCCCCCAACAAATCCGAGATAGTGATGTTGGGCCGTCAATGTCTTCCACCGCGCTACTTTGTGGGCGGTGTCACCAGGCGCACGGCCACCTCGTGTAGCGGAAAGGATGCGTCGGTTGATAAGATTGTCAGGGCACCGTCATAAATTAAGGATCTGCCGCTGTCCACTCGTTCGTGAAATCATGCCTACATGCGCTGTTGAGGTTCCTTGCCGAAGTCCTGCTAGTGGTTCGTGATAGGCTTTAAGCGCAGTCCAATCCCCCCTCGGGGCCGAAGGCTCATTCGCGGCAGGGGCTCGGTGGCCGTCGGGTATAGCGGACTTAGCGTCCAACGCGCGAGTACGGCTTGAATGGTCAATCGGAGTTCTTGTCGTGCAAACGCTTCCCCGATACAACTACGTTGCCCGCCCCCGAACGGGAAATAGGTATAAGGGATAGGCTCCGGCTGGTTGATCCAGCGCTCTGGAGCAAACTTCTCTGGTTGCGGAAAATATCGGGCGAGGCGGTGATTTACCCAAGGGCTCACTAGCAACGACGTGCCAATAGGGACGTGATAATGCGCAAGGTCGATATCTACCAATGTTTTACGACTCATTAGCCAGATAGGCGGATAAAGACGCAGGGACTCGTTGATCGCGGCCTCAAGCCAGACCGGATCACGTCTCGCCATCTGCTGGGTTTCTGGGTTTCTAGCTAGTAGGTCCAAAGTCCATCCCAGGGCATTGGCCGTCGTCTCGTGTCCGGCAATAAGAAACGTAATAATCTGAGCGCGCCGGTCTTCCGGGGACAATCTTCCAAGACGCTGCAAAAAGTCGGAAGGGGCAACATCTTTTTGGGCGTAAAGAAGGTCTGCCGTCTCATTGAGCCGGTGCCCCGCTCCGCTATATTGACGATTAAACGGCCTGGGCGCCCAATACGGTGGTCTCACAAAACTCCGCGTCCGGTTATAAAAAAAGTTCATAAGGTTTTCGGAGGCCTTAATCATGACAGCAAACGTCTTAGGCTCTAACGAACCCTGAAAGAGACTGGAGACCACTACCTCTGCCGTCAGGCGAATCAGTTCAGGAAAGACGTCCACGCCACCATCGGGCCAATTGTCGAGCGCGTGTTCGATGGTCTCGCCCATGACTTCGCTTTGAAGCCGCACCCGGCTCGGCGCCAACGCACCTTTTATTTGGCGCCGGCTCTCCTCCCACCACGGCGTCTCGCTCAAGAGAAGCCCTCGGCCAATTAGGGGATTGTCTCGATCCATACCCGGTCCCTTTTCGAGGACCCGCACATGGTGGCTGAATACTTGACCCAGCTCGTCCGGGCCCGTGATCAAATACAAGGTCCAACGGGCGATGGTAATCGGGGTCACAGGTAGCCCGCTCTGTGCCACCTCACTCAGTATCGTGAGTGGATCCCGGTGAAAAGCCAGCATATTTCGCCACGAATCCCCAACCCGTTTGGTCCGCTGGTCTGCTATACCGTGGTGCATCGAACGACCTCCCCCAGCCCTTTAACATAGACCTTAGGCCTAACTATATCAAAGTATGGGGCATCGAGTGGGGGACGTCCTTACTCGATGGCTTGGATTAGCTTACCTAAGGAATCCTTAGCATCGCCAAACAACATGCTGGTATTGGTCCGGGTATAGAGCGGGTTGTCTACCCCCGCGAATCCCGGATTTTTTCCTCTTTTGAGCACAATCACTTTCTTGGCTTGATCCACGTTCAGCACCGGCATTCCAAATAAGGGACTCGCCGGTTCGGTCTTCGCCGCTGGGTTAGTGACGTCGTTGGCGCCAATCACCAGGGCCACATCGGCATCCTTAAACTCTTGATTAATGGCATCCATTTCGTAGAGACGATCATAGGGAATATTGGCCTCCGCCAATAGGACGTTCATATGACCTGGCATGCGACCGGCAACGGGGTGAATCGCGAACCGTACGCCGACTTGATGCGCCGAAAGCTTTTCCATGAGCTGGCGAACTTCTTGTTGAGCTCGAGAGGCGGCCAGCCCGAAGCCCGGGACTACAATGACACTGCGCGAGTACATCAACAACATCGCGACATCCTCGTGGGATGCCTCTAACATGGTGCCGGTCTCCACAGCACCGGTGCCACCCTTCCCTGATGTCTGCGAAAACGATCCGAATAAAATGTGTGCTAAGGAGCGGTTCATGGCGCGACTCATTTGTTGTGTCAGGATCGTGCCTGAGGCTCCAACCAAGGCTCCGGCAACAATCAAGACGTTATTACTGATGAGGAATCCTGTCGCCGCAGCGGCCAGTCCAGTGAGCGCGTTCAGTAAGGAAATGACCACCGGCATGTCGGCCCCCCCAATCGGAATCACCAAGACCACGCCCTCGATCGCCGCCACCACCATAATCCCGGCTCCTAATCCGGGAATGGCCACCGCCGCGACACGCAGCACTGCTAACGTGACCAAAAGGAGCATGCCTAAACCACCGGCTACACTTTGTAGCGACCGGGCCATGCTGACCCCATGAAGCCATTCCTGTAGTTTCAAAAAGGCGACGCTACTCCCCGTAAAGCTAACTGACCCGATTACCAGGGTCACCGTTGCAATAAGCGCGGGGAACAAGGCGAGTACCCCGGCGCGTCCCAATGTGGCTAGCGCCACTAAAGCTGCCGCACCTCCCCCCATCCCGTTAAATACGGCTACCATTTGCGGCATTGCCGTCATTTTGACTCGCTTGGCCACCAATATTCCGAGTCCCGAAGCAACCGCCATTACCGCCAGGGTTGGCAACCACGGGATGCCAGGGTGCAACGCCAGTGAAGATCCCACCG